>DAOVCZ010000135.1 GCA_030669775.1 Chloroflexota bacterium
ATTACTCCGATCCCCTCCGAGCGGCACAAGGGCATCATTTCGCGTTCTTCTTCCCGGTAGACCAGGTTGTAGTGATTTTGCATCGACACGAAACGGGTCCAGCCATGCAGATCTGCGAGATACAGCGACTTTGAAAATTGCCAGGCATACATGCTCGATGTACCAATATAGAGGACTTTACCGGATTTAACGACATCATGTAAGGCTTCCAAGGTTTCCTCGATGGGCGTTTCCGGGTCCCAGCGGTGGATCTGGTAGAGGTCTATATAATCAGTTCCCAACCTGCGCAGGGAATCATCGATAGCCTGCATGATATGCACCCGAGATAGACCGCCAAGATTTGGCTTATCACCCATGGGAAAAAAGACTTTGCTGGCGATTACCACTTCATCCCGGCGGGTGAAGTCATTGAGTGCCCGGCCGAGTATCTCTTCACTGACTCCGAGCGAGTATGCATCCGCAGTGTCAAAGAAATTGATCCCCAATTCTAGCGCCCGCTGGATGAATGGGCGCGACTCACGCTCGTCGAGAACCCAGTCACGCCATTGGGATGACCCATAGGTCATCGTCCCCAGACAAATCCGGGAAACCTTCAGTCCACTCTTACCTAATCTTGGGTAATCCATTTTCCTTCTCTTCACATAATCTAATATTGGTTCTCAGAGTGTGTTTTCACCCTATATCCAATTCCAGTTCTGAAACAGTCTCCAGGATTAAGTCAGCCGCTTGGCGAATGGAGGAATGCATGTCGTTTTTTCCAGGGGTGAGTAAGGCTTGTAGGGCACACGTAAACCACATCAACTGTAGACAACGCTGGATCGATCAAAATCATATGTTCAAAGAGCGTGATCCATTTTCGGTTGGCGAGTGTGCCAATCTGTAACCTGCTGGTAAGCATAAGCTGTCTGGAAGAGCAGTTCTTCCCGGAAATGTGGGCCCATCAGCTGCATCCCGATCGGCAGCCCTCGATCGTCAAAGCCAACTGGGAAGGCGATTCCGGGCACACCTGCCAGATTGGCAGGTAGGGTGAAGATGTCTTCCAGGTACATCGAAAGTGGATCATCTCCATGTTCACCGATGTGGAAGGCAGTGGTTGGCGCGACTGGCGCGGCGATGACATCCACCTTTTGAAATGCTGCTTCGAAATCTCGTTTAATCAGGGTACGCACTTTCTGGGCTTGCCCGTAATAAGCTTCATAATACCCAGCTGAAAGGGCATAGGTGCCGAGCATGATGCGCCGCTTTACTTCAGGACCGAATTTATCTCCCCGTGTGTGACGAAATATGTCCCACATCTCATCTGCTGGGACTCGTGGTCCATAGCGGATTCCATCAAACCGGGCCAGGTTCGCGGAGGCCTCTGCTGGTGCGATTATATAATACGCGGGCAAGGCTTGCTCTGTATATGGTAGGTTGACTGTCTTGATCTGCGCACCGAGTGTCTCAAACTCGTCGATCGCTAGCCGGACACGATCTTCGACCTCAGGTTGTATCCCCTCGATAAAATACTCATCTGGTACACCAATTCGTAAATTCCGCAATCCGGTTCTTGAGTCCATCCTGGTGAGATCTATCTCAGGAATTGGTAAATCGATCGTGGTAGCGTCTAAAGGATCAGCCCCCGCCATTACTTTAAACAAGGGGATAATTTCAGCAGCTGAGCGACCAAAAGCTCCCACTACATCTAATGAAGATCCATAAGCAACCAAGCCATAGCGAGAGACCCGTCCGTAGGTGGGTTTGATGCCAGTCACACCACAAAACGATGCCGGTTGCCGCACGCTACCGCCGGTATCTGTACCCAGGGCAAGTGGGGTGAGACGCGCAACGATGGCGGCTGCACTGCCACCGCTCGATCCACCTGGGACATGATCAAAATCCCAGGGATTATGAGTCGGTCCGTAGGCGGAGTTTTCGGTGGACGAACCCATAGCGAATTCATCGGTGTTCGTCTTTCCAAGAATGACCACACCAGCCTCGCGTAAGCGCTCAACTGCAGTGGCATTATAAGGTGGGATGAAGTTTTCCAGGATCAGCGAGCCGCAGGTACAGCGCATATCTTTCACGCACAGTACATCTTTGACCGCAATGGGGACTCCAGTCAGGGCTGGCAGATCTTGCCCGGGTTCGCGGCGTAAGTTTTGAATCAGCTTATCAGCCTCATCCGCCTGGAGAAGAGCTTCATCTGGATTTATGGTTATGAATGCGTGTATTATGGGGTCTAGTCGCTCAATCCGCTCCAGGAAAGCCAAGGTCACTTCCCGGCTGGATAAATCCCCAGCGTGCAAGGCTGTGAGCATTTCTCCCAGGGAGAGATCCACTATTTCACTCATCGAGTTGAGTTTACTCCAGAACAGGGGGGACGCGAAATTGATCTTTTTCGGTATCTGGCGCGTTGCGCAGCGCATCCTGCAGGCTCAGACCAGGTCGTGGTTCGTCTGAACGTAACACGCTGCGCGCCGGTAAAACACTGGAAGTCGGGGAGATTCCAGAAGTATCCACAGCCTGCAGCCGGGCAGCATATTCCAGGATATCTGAAAGCTGCTCGCCATAACGCGCTTTCTCTTCCTCAGATAGCCTCAAGCGCGCTAATTCTGCAATATGCTCGACTTCTTCAAGGGTCAATTTCATGGAAGCGATTATATCACGCAGGTTCTACACGGCTCACTTTCACGGATCACTACAGCCAGGATCATGGATTACCAATTTTGGGTATACCACCGAATGTATTCCTCAATGTGATCACCCCAATAAGCTTCCTCGTGATACCCAGGATATAAATGCCATTCGTGAGGGATATTTTTCTCAGTGAGTAATTCTTCAAACCAGATCGCAGATTTCGAGATCTGGGGACGGTCTTTATCCCCCAGGTCCATATAAATTCGTGGTAGTGATTTATGGGGGATAGCATCCAGCCAGGCTTTGATATCAGGTAAATCTGTCCAAAAAACCGGCAGGCTGTGAAGACCTATTGACCCAAAAGACTCCCAATGGGAGAGACCAAGATGCAGCGCCCAACCTGCTCCACGGGATAGACCACCGATGGCCCGATACTCTCGCATTGGGCGCGTGCGATAATTCTGATCAATCCAGGGCAGAAGCTGTTCAGCAACCGCCTGGCCAAACATGTCTTCCGTTGGCTGGTCCCAAGATCGATCGCGCGGCATAACGATCAGCAGAGCAGGGATTTCCTCCGCTGCAATCAGCTCATCCGCTGTTTCATCCACCCCTAAATGATCCCATTGATCGTCATTGGAATTCTGCCCGTGGATCAAATATAGAACCGGGTACCGGTTATCCGGCAGCTGATCATAGCACGGAGGCAGATATACGCGGAATCCGAGGGGTAAAGGAAGTAATTCAGTGCGTAGATCTCCTTGCTCTATACGTCCTCCTTCATCCCAACAAGCCAGACGTTCTGGGGATGGGATGGGAGAAGGAGTGCCTGTTGGGTTTGAGGTTAGGCTCGGGCTTGGCGAGAGAGTAGGAGATGGGGAAGGAGAGGGTGTCCGTGTGGGAGAGTCTGTAGCCAAAGGTGTAGAGGAAACAGAAATCACACCTTGCACCTGGCTGGTGGACAGTTGAGATGTGCAGGCACTACTAACCATTACGAATGTGAGGAGCAGCAATAACAACCAATACCGGTTCAATGTTTCACCTTGAATTCAAAAATACTATCAAAGTTTGAAAAATCACATCCTGCGCTTAAATTATAAGCGCCAACTTAATGGCGCGAATAAGAAAATCATCGTAATAACGCAGCCTAACTTAGCAGGGGAAGCAGGCAACTTTGTCAGAGTGATCTTTTACCGGAATAAATTCTAACGCTCTTCAACCGTAAATTTGATCGCTGTACGAATCTTTTCGTCAATTTCCACATCTACAAACTCGGAGATGAAGACGACGTTGAAGCCATCCTGAGCCAGGTAGCTTCTTGAGAGTGCCAGGGCTTTTACGGCTTGATTCACTGCGCTGGCTCCGATGGCTTGTACTTCAGCCAGTTTGTTTTCACGGAAAACGCCAGCAATCGCCCCGGCAACGGCAGATGTTCGTGAGGTGCCCTTAACCTTGATTATGTCCATATCGCACTCCTCGTATTGATAGCGACCGTGAGCGAACCCCTCTTTTGAGGAGTAGTTTTTGCGCCTGCGCGGTATTCTATTTGTCTAGATCTGATTCTACAAGATTTTTGGGTGTGGGGCAAGCTTTATCGACCAGCTTTCACCCAGCGAAAGGAAGCAATACCCTTCTCAACCAATAATTATATCAATCTTCATAATTTGTACATATTTGTGTGACATAATAGATGATTGACCTAATGAACTTTACAGATACCCGTACCTATTAACTATATTCGGCGTCACACTTAACGGACAAATGGATAAATACCAGATTGAACTGCTCCGTCGAGCGAGAGAGTATGATCAGCAAGCGCTGGCTGAAATCTATGATTCCTACAGCCCGAGCTTGTATGGCTATGCATTACGCTTATTAGGAGATGCGAATTTGGCTGAGGAATGTGTGGCGGAAACATTTTCCCGATTTCTTTGCGCCATCCACAATGGCAAGGGACCGCAGAAATATCTTAAGGCTTATTTATATCGCATTGCCCATAATTGGATCAGCGATAAATATCGCCGCTGCCCACCAGAGAGTGTTTCTCTGGAGGAGCAATTGAATCTCTCCAATGAGATGCACCTGGAAGAGCAAGTAGATAGGAGAATTCTGCAAGATCAACTGCGTAATGCACTCGCTCGCCTGACTCCAGATCAGCGCCAGGTCATCATGCTGGTATTTATAGAAGGATGGCGAAAAGCTGAAGTTGCCGCAGCATTAGGAAAGCCAGTCGGAGCCATCAAATCACTCCAATTCCGAGCCCTAAACTCTCTGAGGAAGGTCTTAGGGATAACAAAAAACGAGGCACAGCATGAAGCAATCAAATCCTATGCCAGTTTCACCTCTTGAAGATTGGTTCTCTTCCCTGCGACCAATTTCCCCTCGCAACCCTCAAGCTGCAAAGGCGGGAAGGGAAAGGTTCCTCTCGCAGGCGCGATCGATGTCCAAACCCGTATCCAAAACTAGTGACCAGCGTCATACAAGGTGGATAGACTCAATTCAGAATTACCTATTTAATAAGGAGTTTTCACCGATGTATGTCACAATCGCATCAATCGTACTGATCCTCTCGCTGATGTTTGGCGGCACTGGGGCAGCTGTTTTCGCAGCCCAAGGCAGCCTCCCAAATCAATCCCTATACCAGGTAAAAACATTCAGCGAAGATTTAGCACTCCGCTTTTCCCAGCGGGACAGTCAAAGGCTGCAGATGGAACTGGAATATGCCAGCCGGCGAGTCAACGAGATGGCCGTCATGGCAGAAAAGGGTGTAGAACCACCTGATGCTGTTCTTATGCGCCTGGAAAATCACCTTGACCAGGTGATCGCAATAGCCGCCAGAACCGGGGAGGCGGAAATGACCACAGCCTTGAGCCAGATTCGTGACAGGCTGCAACAGCAAATCAGATCCTTGGATGAGGCACCAGCGGTTGGACCGCTAATGACTAAAACCATGGAGGCTATTCAACTTAGGCTGCGTTGGGCAGAGTTCGGGTTGAACGAGCCAAAGGCATTCCTTGAACAAGCTCACATTCGTAATCGCTTCAACCTGTCCCCAGAATTTGGTGAAGGTTATGGTTCTGGATCCAGTACAGAAAACGGA
>DAOVCZ010000197.1 GCA_030669775.1 Chloroflexota bacterium
AGTGCTTCCAAGTGAAAATCATTCTGAACGAGGTCTTGCCCAGCTCATCGCTCGAAAACCATAATTGATTTCAATTCGAATTTCCCCCTAAACCAACCTAATATACTGGTTTATTATGGAGTCAGCCCTGGTCAGACAATCGACTCCCCAGAACTGGTTGGCCAAAAAATAAAAGCACCGCCCAGCACTTTCACCGGCGGTACTTTTTTTTCGTTTTCCAAAAAACTTCAATCAGGGATATCTGTTACTTCCTGGGCGCAGCGCAGAAAATCGAGCACTGTGGGGACATTCCGCATCAACAATCCCATATTTCCCTGGACATTAAGCTTGCGGGTTAATATGGCTTGCATGGGATGCAGTTCTCCCTTGAGTATTCGCAAATAATCATCATAATCCCCTTCAAGCATAAACGCGGCTTCCTTATTGAATCCATCTTCGACATAGAAAGCCTGGCGACATTTACCGTGCCACAGGTCAAAATAAACTGCAACCGGCTCCTTCAAGGTACCTCCCGGATTTACTGTCAGGAAGACATCACCTTCCCAATTTTTTGCGATTTCTGCATACTGGCTATCCGTGTTGAGCTTATCTTGAAATGATTGAATCCATTCTTCTGTGAGGAACATCGCCATAAAGCACTCCACTCTATAAACTAAATTATAATTATTCTCTGAAGTTCAAAACCCAACTTTGCCAAATTGAAGTAAATGCTTACCGGCCAACCCTTGCGTTATTCGCCAAGTTAATCTATGCTTAATAACAATCCATGGTTATTGATAAATTTTCGATCTCAACGTCGGCAAAGAAACAAACCGCCTCTCGGCGGTTCAGTGCGCTGGGTGGGAGTTGAACCCACACGCCTTGCGGCACATGGCCCTCAACCATGCCTGTCTGCCAATTCCAGCACCAGCGCAAAGGCAGAGGTATTATAATCGCCTCCAGGCTACTGTCAAGACGATCGGTTAACCAGGACATTCTGGCACAATTTTATCTGTCAGGAAATCCCGAATTACATTGGGAAAGGAGAGACTATGCGCTTCGTCCTGGATGCTTTGGGCAGTGACAACTGTCCTGATCCTGAAGTTCAAGCAGCGGTAACAGCAGCAGCTGAATTTAATGATCACATCTTGTTAGTCGGACCGGAAGACCAACTCCGTCTCAAGCTAGGTTCATTAAATGGGGCTTCATCCAGAGTGCAAATTATCGACGCTCCTGAAGCGATCACGATGGAGGATAAAGGCATCCAGCTGGCTCTGAAAGCCAAACGTCGTCAGGCAAAGAACTCGATGGCAGTCGGCATCGATCTGGTAAAAAATGGGCTGGCTGATGCATTCATCACTGCAGGGAATACCGGGGGAGCGTTGGCGACCGCCTTCTACCGCCTGGGACTGATCAAAGGTTTAGAACGCCCAGCATTAACCGCCTTATTCCCGGTCAAAGGTGGCCACGCTGTGGTGCTCGATATTGGCGCCAATCCCGATTGTAAGCCAGAGCATCTATACCAGTTCGCTATGATGGGTTCGATCTATGCACAAAAAGTTCTCTCCATTAAAAACCCCCGTCTGGGCCTGCTATCAAATGGTGAAGAGACTGGAAAAGGAAACCAGCTGATCAGGGAGACCAGCCCGCTCCTGGAATCGAGCGGATTGAACTTCATCGGAAATGTCGAAGGTAAAGAGCTGTTTGGTGGACAGGTAGATGTGGTTGTCATGGACGGTTTCACCGGGAATATCTTGCTCAAGTCAAGCGAAGCCGTGGCGAAATTACTGCTTGATACTCTGCGGGAAGAATTAATGAGCAGCATGCGAACAAAAGTAGGCGCAGCTTTAGCGAAACCGGCGTTCGGTACGATCAGAAAAATGTTGGATCCAGCAGAGGTTGGTGCGGCACCTTTACTTGGAGTCGATGGTTTGGTGTTCATTGGTCACGGTCACTCGGACGCTTATGCTCTAGTCAGTGCGGTACGGGTTGCTCGGCAAGCGGTTGGGGCAGGTTTGCTTGGTGCAATTCGGGATGCGATTGAGGAACAGCTCGTATCGCTCCCTGAACCACAAGAATCATGAAAACACCACGCGTCGTAATCACCGGCCTCGGTGCTATTACTCCTTTGGGTGTCACACTCGAAGGCATCTGGAACAATCTCTTAGAAGGTCGTTCTGGGGTACGCAAGATCACCCAATTCGATGCCAGCGGCTTACCTTGCCAAATTGCTGGTGAGATTCCAGACTTCAATCCTACGGATTATATAGATAAAAAAGAAGCCCGCAGATTAGCACGCTCCTCTCAGATCGCTCTGGCAGCGGCTATGATAGCTGTAGAGGATGCCGGTCTACCTGCCACAATGCCCGAACCCGAGCGATCCGCGGTTTATTTTGGCACTGGCATCGGTGGTCTGGACGTGTTTGAGGATAGCAGTAGAGTATTTCATGCCAAAGGTTATTCCCGGGTTAATCCGTTCTCACTTCCCGGAACCATCCCGAACATGCCAGCTTTCGCCATCGGTCGTCAATTCCAATGCCTGGGACCGAATTTCACCATAACCACTGCCTGTGCGACCAGCACCCAGGCCATCGGCGAAGCTTGCGAGTTGATTCGCAGAGGTGCGGCTGATATAGTGATTTCTGGTGGCACAGAAGCCATGATCCGGGACTTTGCCATTGTCGGATTTATCGCCATGAGAGCGTTAACCACCAGTTACAACGATAATCCAGAACAAGCGTCCCGACCGTTCGATCTCAATCGAGAGGGATTTGTATTTTCCGAAGGGGCTGGCGTCTTGGTTGTGGAGGAATTAGAACATGCCCGTAAACGTGGTGCCCACATTTACGCTGAGATCGCCGGTCATGCCGCTTCGTCAGATGGTTTCCACATAGCGGCTCCTGATCCGGAGGCCGCGGGACCTGCGCGGGCAATGCGCTGGGCACTCCAGGACGCAAAATTACGCGCGGAGGAGATTGACCACATCAATGCACATGGCACCAGCACGGTATTAAATGACCCCACGGAAACCCGCGCCATCAAATCGGTTTTCGGCGATCACGCCTATCACGTACCGATCAGTTCTACGAAATCCATGTTCGGTCATGCTATGGGTGCATCAGGGGCCCTGGAGGCTATTGTCTGTACCCAGGTTATCCAGCATGGCTGGCTTCCCCCCACAATAAACTATGAGACCCCAGACCCAGAATGTGATTTGGACTACGTTCCCAACCAGGCGCGTCAAGTCGAAGTAAACGCAACCCTGTCCAATTCATTTGGCCTTGGAGGGCAAAACGCGTGCCTTGTGATTAAACGTTATACTGAGTAGGTATAAGATCTAAAATCATCATCGATATTCAACATAACCTGTGGAATAATTAAGATAGGAAAATGTAAAATGGAAATCGCCACAAATGATCGCTTGATCCATCGCAATGCTCGCATAGGGCAAATCACCAGCATTGTCGGACTGCTCGTATTAGCTGGAGGCATGTTTATCTCATTCACCAGACCCGAGATGTTCTCTATTTCCTTGGTCGCATTGCTGGTCGGTTTTGGATTATCACAAATTGGGATATATTTTGGGAATCGCTGGGGGCGTCATCCTCGACCCGATGAAGTATTAAACGCTGCTCTCAAGGGTTTAGACGGCCGTTACAGCCTTTATCACTACACAACCCCTACTTCACACCTGCTGGTCGGTCCTTCAGGGGTATGGGTGCTTATGCCCCGTCAACAAGCAGGCAAGATTACATACGATGAAAATAAAAAACGCTGGCGGCAAAAGGGCGGCAACTTGTATCTAAAGATTTTCGCCCAGGAGAATCTCGGGCGTCCTGATCTTGAGGTTGGTTCTGAAATCCATGCCATATCCAGCTATCTCGAAGAGCACTTGGACGAGGAGAAGATGCCGGATGTCCAGGCGGCATTAATTATGACAAACGAGAAATGCGAGGTTGATGCGGTTAACGCCCCATCTCCAACGATGGAAGTTCGCCAATTAAAAGATTTCATCCGTAAAACCGCGAAGGGAAAGCCCATCTCCTTAGACCTGGTAAGGGAAATCCAAAACTCCTTTGGCAGAGAGGATTAAATCAAAAAGGGCTGTCTAAAAAGCCGGTTTTTGTCATGCTGA
>DAOVCZ010000094.1 GCA_030669775.1 Chloroflexota bacterium
AGCAGGTGAAGCGAAGCAGGTATTTTCACAATTGAACGCCGATGGTATTGCTGTTTTGCTGGCAGATGACAATTTGCCGATCTGGCAGATTGTTGCCAGAACACCCAATGAGGCTGATCAAGTGATCACCTGGTACCTGGCTGGCACCTTACCCACCTGGACGGGCGCGCCTTTCTCTCTGGTCATCATTTTAGAGGAAGACGATCCTCAGGATGCGCTGGCTATCGGGCAGGCGATGATGGAATCCGCGCTACAGGTTGAATAGGATGCTGGTGCTGGGTTTTGACCATAGTTGTGCAGGAGTGGATCGGTGAAGCAAATTGAACGTTATCGAGGCTGCCTGTTAGGATTGGCTGCAGGGGATGCATTGGGCACAACACTGGAATTTCAACCCCCGGGCAGTGTCCCACCTTTGGATGATATGGTCGGCGGGGGACCGTTCAGCCTGGCACCCGGCCAATGGACGGATGACACAGCGATGGCTCTATGCCTGGCGGAGAGCTTGATCCAACGTCAAGGATTTGACCTCTCAGACCAATTGAACAGATATGTTCGCTGGTTTCGCCTGGGTCATTTAAGCAGCACCGGTGTGTGTTTTGATATCGGAAACACGGTTCGCACCGCCCTGATCAAATATGAGGGGACAGGCGAACCTCACAGCGGCTCAAGGGACCTATATTCAGCCGGTAATGGTTCATTAATGCGACTGGCACCGGTTCCGATGTATTTTGCCAAGACGCCTGCTGAGGCGATAGATAAATGCGGTATCAGCTCAAAGACGACGCATGGTGCCAGAGCAGCAGTGGATGCCTGCCGTTATTATGGAGGCTTGATAGTTGGCGCCCTGAATGGCATGGGCAAGGAGGAATTGCTCGGCGAGCGATTTAGCCCGGTAAATAATTATTGGGAAACCCAACCCTTGGTCGAAGAAATCGATCAGATCGCCAGAGGTTCGTTCAAGGAAAAACAACCGCCAGAAATCAAAGGCACAGGATATGTGGTTGACTCGCTCGAAGCGGCTCTATGGGCTTTCTATCACAGCGAGACATTCGAGAGTGGCTGTTTGCTGGCGGTAAATTTGGGAGATGATGCCGATACAACTGGGGCAGTGTATGGACAGCTGGCTGGGGCATATTACGGTGAAGAAGGAATACCCTCAGCCTGGGGATCTAAATTGGCGTTTAATAATCTGATCCGCGATTATGCGGATCAGATTTTTAATTTAGCGTCAAATTAAGTTTGAAGTCCTATAAGGATCTCGGTCCCCGGGACATTCGGAAAAACATACCAGCCACAAATCCGGCCGCGGTGATGGCTGCCATGAGAACTTTAGTGCGGTCGGCGACTGGCTCCACCCGCACGCCATCAGGGGAGGCGATAATTACTGCGACCGGTCTTGAGAGTGTCCGTCCACCTCCACCACCACCCTCACCGCCACCCTCTCCAACTCCTTCGCCTCCGGTTTGTGTTTCTTCATCACCTTCGAATTCTGTAGATCCGTAACCTCCACCGGCGCCGAAACCCATTATTACGAGGTTTTCAGCAGCTGGGATGATTTTTGTCTCACCAACTTCGACTGGAGCTCCGTAAACACGGTCGACGCTGGCAGTGTCGATGAATGCTTTCATGGTTGAATTGATATCATCGAACGTTTGGTGCAGATCAAGCTCCCCAGCGCTGCCAGGACCTTTGACTACCTTATCCATTATTGTTCTCCTTTTTACGCTTGAATTATTTTGATCGCCGGAAAATTAACCAGGTAAGTAATGTGCTAACAAATCCAGCTGCGAGAATGGCTATCTGCAGCTGGCGGGTGCGGTCTTGAACGGGGATGATTTGGCGACTGCCGCTTGAATCTTCCACGATAACAGCCAAAGGTCTGTTCCAGACGATGCCACCCCGTGCGGCAGGAAAATTAATCCTGTACGAACGTGCGACTGGATATACACTCACCTCACCCACATTAACAGGTTCTCCGGCAATCGTTTGCTGAACGAGAATGCTTTTTGCCATCTTATTCGTTCCCTGATGCCTCTTCACCGCTTTCTTCAGCTGCTGGCTGAGCGGGAATGACTTTTTCCAGTTCTTTGTTTAATTTGTGAAAGATAGACTGCAAGTCCGACCGGATTTTTTCTTCGACTTCACCACTGCGGACTCGATCACGCAATTCTTCGGCTTCTGATTTTACTCGTTGACCGGTTTCACTGTCCTGGATTTCCTCAGCGGTTTCCTTAAGCGAATCCCCCAACTCAGTCAAACCTTCACCAATTTCTTTTTGCAGGTTTTTACGCTGCTCACTCTCCCAGGCACTGATGAAGATTTTCTTTAGATTATCTCCCAGGTGATGGAATTCCGATGCCAGATCATCGGCTGTGTATTCCTCTTTGGGATCAGGTGTTTCAGACATATGATTGGACCTCCTGTATTTAGTTTCATTTTGAAAGGATTGACGAAAAAGAATATTCTATTCTTGGATCTACAGGTAATACTCTCGTGGCCTAATTTTGCCTTATATTGTATTTTTCTGCAAGCGAGAGATGAAAGCGCACTGAATATGTGAGTAGCGGTAAAATTGTTATTCAAAGCAATGCGAAAGGAGAGCTTGAAATGAGCTCAGGTATGAAACATAAGGTGGAGAGATGGACTGGGGATTCGCCCCCCAGAGAAGCTGAACTTCGTCGCTTGCTCAACGAGCAGGGATTATCTGGATATCGCTGGTCAAACTCACCTGGGGATATTTATGGTGCCCACAGCCACCCCTTTCATAAGATCATCTACGTCGTTCAAGGATCGATAACTTTTATCTTGCCGGAGGAAGATGAGCAAGTGACGCTCAACGCGGGAGACCGACTTGATCTACCAAAGGAGATGATCCACGAGGCAGTGGTAGGACAGCAAGGGGTGATTTGCCTGGAGGTTCATCAGCGATCTTAAGCTAATAAGTGAATAAACCAGAGAAGATGAAATGGTTTGTGGTGGAATTGTATGGGTGATCAAGCTCAATTCAGCACCTTCAACGGAAAGTTTTAGTAATTAAAGAGTCTGAGGTGATCCTTCATGCAACTTATCTCTTTGATCAGCGTATATAGAGATAGAAGGCAATTGATAAGGAGGTTGTCATGTACCGGATAAAATTATTAGCAGTTATTTCGGCATTAGCATTTACCACACTAGCCTGCACGTTCACTTTTAACTCCCAGGTGCAAGGTGTATCGGTTGGGTCCATGGAGACTTTCGAGATTGAGGTGCCGGTCCCTGATTCTGATGAGGTTTCAAGGGTCAGTATTGAGTTTGGTGCTGGAGAACTGAATCTAAGTCCAGGTGCAGATGGGTTGCTGGTATCGGGGACAGCAACTTACAACGTGGATGAGTTTAAACCAAAAGTTTATGTGACTGATTCAAGGGTAAAGATCTCACAGCAGGTCGATGATATCAATCTCATTCCAATACTTGGTGATGAAATCAAGAATAAATGGGATCTAGAATTAGGGAATTCGCCGATAGAGCTTGACATTTCTGCTGGCGGATACAAGGGAGAATTCGAACTTGGGGGAGTCCCCTTGCAAGAGTTGCGCATTGCTGAGGGAGCAGCGGACACCAGTCTATCATTCTCGGCAGTGAATCCAGTCGAGATGAATACCCTGCGATATGATACCGGAGCTTCCAAAGCTTCACTCTCTGGATTGGCAAATGCTAATTTTAAAACTATGGATTTCCGGAGCGGGGCAGGGGATTACCGGTTAGATTTTTCAGGCGAGCTGCTGCAGGATGCAGACGTAAGTATTAAATCTGGTTTGAGCAGAATCGTGATCGTGGTCCCTGAAGGTACACCAGCGACTGTGAGATTCGAGGGGGGGTTGACGAATGTTGATGTAGGTGGTGAATGGCGGATGTCTGGTAGCGTGTATACTCTCTCTGGGGAGGGTCCAGAGTTGACCATTTCAATTGAGATGGGGGCTGGTAATCTGGAATTACGTACTCGATAAATGCTGCAAGTAAACCAATCTCAATATTGATTTACAATAAATAAGACCCGCAGCTGTTTGCCTGCGGGTCGTATACGTTAATCATTCTTCCAGCTAATCCAGGGCGCTGTATCCTGGTCCTTCCTGGAAATAATCGTAGTTGGGTTGAATATCCTGGGTAAGGTCGACGGTCTCACCAGCTGCAAGCGTACGGACACCCTCAAGGTGAACTGGTTCTTCGTGATGATCGCTGCCATCGTAAACTTCGTCGAAACCAGCTGTTCCCTTGGGCATGCTGAGCTTTTCGTCACCTTTTGCTTCATATGCGTCAGGCACTTCATCTTCAACGAAGATTGCGTCAAATGGACATTCCGGTATGCAAGCCCCGCAATCGATGCAGGTATCCGGGTCGATGTAGAACCACGGCCACTTTTCGACCGGTTTGCCAGGGATAATGCATTCCACCGGGCAAACATCTACACACCCAGAATCTCTTAAGCACAAACTAGTGATAATGTAAGTCATTGAATGAACCTCCCAATCTTTGAGATGGATTAAACGGGTTTGATGATAGTTAATTTTACCTCAAATCTCAGCAGCTGATGGGTGTAGTTAAGAATAGCTCAGGTTGCTGCTGCAAAGCGGCGAGCGACCTCCTCCCAATTGACCACATTCCACCAGTTGATAATATATTCAGGGCGGCGATTTTGGTATTTCAGGTAATAGGCGTGCTCCCAAACGTCGATTCCTAAGATGGGAGTTAAACCTTCCATCATGGGAACGTCTTGGTTGGGCATAGACAAGACGGCCAGTTTGCTATCTTTCAATCCAAGCCAGGCCCAGCCGCTGCCAAAACGAGTGGCTGCAGCTTTGGAGAAAGTATCCTTGAATGAAGCGAAATCGCCGAATGCTTCCCCGATTGCGGAAGCTAAAGCGCCAGAGGGCTCTCCACCCCCATCAGGCGACATGACTGTCCAAAAGAGGCTGTGGTTGAAATGACCGCCACCGTTATTACGTACTGCTGTGCGAATGTCCTCTGGAACGCCAGCCAGATCGGTTACCAATTCCTCAAGAGATTTACCAGCAAGGTCGGGATGCTTATCCAGGGCGATGTTTAAGTTGCTGACATAAGCATTATGATGTTTATTATGGTGAATTTCCATCGTCATTGCATCAATGGAAGGTTCCAAGGCTCCATATGCATATGGAAGTGAAGGCAGTTCAAAAGTCATAGCATACTCCTTTATTTAAATTGTAATTTGATTGGGGTTGACTGTTTGATATGTTGTGTTGTAGCATAACTGGAAGTCTGTTGTTTAGGATTGTAACATCGCTTAAATACTTGTCAAGATAATCGCTTTTCCTAACCATGAAAGAGCCGACTCGACGTCCATTTCTGCCGCCAATGTTGGTGATCATCTTCGGTATTTTGGCTGTCTCAACGGGTTCGATCTTTGTCAGGTACGCTCAGATTCATGCTCCTTCGATCGTCATCGCAGCGTATCGCCTGGGTTTAGCTACACTATTTCTAGCACCCGTGGCGCTTCTCAGACATAGATCTGAGTTGAGAGGCATTCAAGGGCGTGATCGGACTCTGGCGATAGGATCAGGAATTTTTCTGGCCTTGCACTTTGCGACCTGGATCTCATCTTTAGAATTCACAACAGTAGTCAGCTCTGTGGTGCTTGTATCGACTGCACCCTTATGGGTGGCACTGCTTTCCCCAATCACCATCAAAGAGCCATTGACAAAATCGATCTTGATCGGGTTGGGGATGGCATTTATTGGCGTGGTTATCGTTGGGGTAAGTGATGTTTGTTTATTTCAGGATGGTAAATTGCTGTGCCCCTCGTTTAATGAGTTCATCCGTGGTGAGGCGTTTGTTGGTGACCTGTTGGCTTTAGTGGGAGCATGGATGGCTGCTGGATATTTGTTGATCGGCAGACGTTTGCGAGTAGGGATATCGCTGGTGCCGTATATCTTTGTGGTTTATGGTGTCGCAGCGATCGTCCTGACGATCTTGATGTTCGCTTCCGGAGAAACAGCATTTGGTTACCCACTTCAAACCTATTTATGGTTGATCTTGCTGGCTTTGGTACCACAGATAATGGGGCATTCAAGCTTCAACTGGGCTCTTGGTTATCTTTCAGCTGCATTTGTTTCGCTCACTCTATTGGGCGAACCCATAGGTTCAGCCGTGCTGGCCTACATTTTGTTAGACGAGATGCCGACTGTTCAAAAAATTTTTGGTGCTATACTTATTCTCGCTGGAATTTATGTCGCTTCCCGAGGTGAGGCAAAAGCCGCAGAGCCGCAGGTATAACCGCTTCAATCAAAAAATTCCATCATTTTCAAGTTCTTGCTTCAAAAAAACTTTGGTGACAATTCCTAGAATGAGAATTTTAATAATTAATGGATAATTCCGATGGCGAAGAGATATCCCAAAGAAACTAGCCAGTCAAAGCCAGGACAAGAGCTGGACAGTTCATCGTCAGTTACGAACGCTTCACTCCGTTTCTTTGGTGCAATGCAACGTTATGCCTGGGATATCGCTGGTGTATTACTCCTAACTCTTGGATTGCTGACACTGTTGGCATTATTAAACCTTACCAATGGGGTGGCGATTTCCTGGTGGGCAAGACTCTTGCAACGTTGGTTTGGCTTGGGCAGCTATCTATTCGTCCCGATTACTTTGGGTGTGGGCATTGTCTTGCTTATTCAACGATCAAATGCATTAGAGAAAATCCGCTGGGGCAGGATTTTGATCCTGGAGGTCATGGTATTCGCCATATTAGCTCTCTTAGCGGTAGTAGCAGATGAGTCTCTCGAACGGGCTTCCCAAGGATTAGACGGAGGACTCATCGGATGGGGATTAGCAGAGCTGATAGGGACGATCATCAAACCGGCTTGGTTATTGATCTTGGTTTTGTCTGTAGTGATTTTGCTTACAGCATTAGTTAGTACAGGAATAACGTCTTATCTTGGGCGATTGGCACAGGACTATGCGGCTGGCGATATCGATACTGACCTATCTGAACCTGCTGTGAGCATTGGTGATGAGGTATCTGCTGAGAAGGCTCCACAGAAGAAGAAAAAAGTACCCCGTTTACCAGCAGAATACCGCAAGAAATTTAAAATTCAGGTGAACGATGAGAAAAGCGCTAACCCTCCAATGCGCGATGAACGGCTGCCAGACCTGGATTTGCTGATCAATGAGCAAAT
>DAOVCZ010000059.1 GCA_030669775.1 Chloroflexota bacterium
GTCGAGGTGTCATTCTGAGCCGAAACAAAGTGGAGGCGAAGAATCTCAATTGCAAGGCGGGATATTTATCATAATACAATAAGTTCTTTCAATGTTTAATAACAGATTCTTCGCTCCGCTCCAGAATGACAATAATGGTTATCGTTTGTCGCAATTAGCCTATAATAGTGATGGGTGAATTAAATCCAGGTTCTCCAATCGATCGATGAAAGAGTATTTCGTCTATATCATGACCAACAAGTCTCGGACGTTGTACACCGGAGTTACAGGTGATATTGAAGGTCGCGTTTTCCAACATAAACACAAGCATGGCTCGATTTTCACTAGTAAATACAAGATCAATATACTGGTTTATTATGAATCTTTCTCGAACATTCTCGATGCAATAACTCGCGAGAAGCAAATCAAAGGGTGGTTACGGGTAAAGAAGATCGCTTTGATAGAATCAATGAACCCGAATTGTGAGGATTTAAGCGCTGATCGGTATTAGGCGGGAGACTCTTCGTCTACGGCTCAGAGTGACAAACGTACTTGTCATTCTGAGCCCCATCAGGGGCGAAGAATCTCATCACCCTTTGTGTTTCCGATCATTTATCAGAAAATACAAACCATTAATGTTAAGACTCTTCGCCTCTGGCTCAGAGTGACAGTAATCCTGTTGTCTTTCTGAGCCCTCATGGGACGAAGAAACTCTCAGCAGAATCTATCACCTGCAGAAAATTGAGGTGCCCATGAAAACGAAAATCATAAACTTTGCCAACAAGTTTACCAAATTCGCCGACCTCTGGTCACCGAAGATCATCGCCCAGATGAATGACTATCACTTCAAGCTGGCCAAGATCAAAGGCGAATTCATCTGGCACAGCCATGAGGACACCGACGAGGTGTTCATCGTCATCAATGGCAGCCTGACGATCCACTTGCGGGAAGGAGAGGTCATACTCAAAGAGGGAGAAATGTACGTCGTCCCCATGGGGGTGGAACACAAGCCGTCTGCGGAGCAGGAGTGCCAGATCATGCTCATTGAGCCCGCTGGAACGATAAACACCGGTGAGGCAGGTGGGGACATGACCGCAGAATACGAGGTTTGGATTTAGAACTAACGTGTCGAATCCTTCGGGCTGAGCCTCTGGACGGAGCCTTCGTAAGGTAACAATCTAAAGATGATAGACTCAGCTACTTATAATTAACGCTTATCGATGAATGGAGAAACACGGTGATACAAGTACGCAATTCAGCTAAGGCAATCATCTTTCAAACCGGTAAGCTGCTCACCATCAAGTACATCGATGCGGAGGGTGAATGGTTTTCCCTTCCGGGAGGTGGGCAGGAGGCGGGGGAAACGTTGACTCAAGCCCTTGAGCGAGAGTGTCTAGAGGAGCTTGGTGTTGAGATTGAGGTAGGGCCAATAAGATATATTCGCGAGTACATTGGCCAGAACCATGAGTTTGCAGACCACGATTACGATGCCCATCAGGTTGATCATATGTTCATCTGCAATATCGCAGAGGACATCTCGCATCTGGTTAGTTTAAACCCTGATCCCGGTCAGGTTGGTATTACCTGGCTGCCAATTATAGACTTGACCAGCTACCGACTGTATCCAAAATTCATTCGTGGTTTATTGGTGAATGAACCCAATTTATCAGGGCCTGTATACCTTGGAGATGTGAATTGAATGAAATTGTAGACCTCATAGCCACCTAACGATACCAAACGCTCTCTGCCAAGGCTCAATGTTATGAGCCAAGTTCGGTGCGCAGCTTGAGATAATGGCGCACCTGCTCGCGTGACAAGATGCCTTTAACCTGCAGCCCTTCGACCACCGGCACCATCCGCAGGTCAGCAGCTTCCATTTCTTGCAAAGCGGTCAGTACCGGAGTATCCGGGCTGATCTGGATCAATCTCTCCCAGGGTTTCATCACCTCTCTGGCTCTGATGCGGCTCCAAAGATGGCGCGGGACCTTGGTGATCTCGCGCAGGGTCAAAATACCCGGCGGCTTCTCATTATCTATCACCAGGAACGTCCCCTGTGAATTCTCCGCTAAGGTTTCACTGACCAGCTGCTCAAGCGTGGCCTCTCCTGGGACAGATGGATAATGACGGTTCATCACCCGATCCACATTTATCCCATCCAGCTTCTGCTGCAGTCGCGCCTGTGCGGAAGCGCTGCCAGCCAGATTCAACAAGAACATACCAATGAATCCCATCCAGATGCCGTTCATCAGATTTCCGGTGAAGACACTGAAAACACCATAAGCGATGAAACCAAAGGCGACTAACTGCCCGGTGAAGGAGGCCGCCCGGGTTGCCTGGTAATGGTCACCGGTCAACTTCCAAATCGTAGCCCGCAAGATACGCCCACCGTCCATCGGAAAACCCGGGATCAGGTTGAATACTCCTAACAGCAGATTGACCCGCGCTAGGTAATCAAACGCGGCTCCCATGTATGGAAGACCTCCACTTACCTGGCTTAAACTATTAAAGACAAGTGCCAGGGCAAGACTTACCATCGGCCCGGCAATAGCAATGCGGAACTCTTCACCTGGTGCATCTGGTTCGCGCTCAATTTCAGCCACACCGCCCAGGAAAAACAAGGAAATACTCTTCACCGGGATTCTGTTGCGCAAAGCGACAAAGGCGTGCCCCAACTCATGTGCCAGCACAGAGGCGAAAAACAAAAGGCTGGTCACGATTCCAAGTGCCCATATCCCTGTAAATGGCAGGGAAGAGGCTCGATCGGCGAAATAGCCGTTGGCCAGTGACCAGGTTAAAAACACAAAGATGATAAACCAGCTGGGGTGCAATCCAATTGGAATACCGTTAATCCGAAATAGCTTGATGCTCTTTCCCATATCACACCTCTAAAGGTAGCCTTGTCTATTTAGACGGATATCACCTTAAGAGCTTACCTAAGAATTGTGAACTTTTCATTAGCGGAATATATAAAATTTATTAGGAGTTTTCTTGTCTTATTTTAACAACCCCAATGCCAAGTGCATCGAACTACTGAAATATGACGCACTGGTTCATACCTTCTCAGCTGAGGTTTATGAACTCAGTATGAAATTATTTAAGTTGTGGAATGCAAGCGCCAGGCTAACGCCGAATAACGTTGAGCCACGCGATTGTTGTTCACCGCAATACCGATCGCCCGCCGGTTTCCAACCAGGATGCATAGCTGCCTGGCGCGGGTGATGGCCGTGTACAGCAGGTTACGCTGCAGCATCATGTAATGAGCTGTGATCAGGGGGAGAACGACGACCGGAAATTCAGACCCCTGGGCTTTGTGCACCGAGACTGCGTAAGCCAGGACCAATTGGTCTGCATCAGTCCAATCGTAAGTCACCCGTCGGCCATCAAAATCTATCTCCATAGTATGAGCCACAGGATTAATCGCCAAAACCCGCCCAATATCACCGTTGAATACGTCCTTGTCATAATCGTTCTGGGTTTGCATGACCTTATCCCCCAGGCGAAAGATCCTTCCGAAGAGTTGTTTCTCCAACTTTTTAAGTGACGGAGGGTTGAGAGAGGCCTGTAAGCGCTCGTTGAGGGCATTCACCCCTGCGGGTCCCCGGTACATGGGAGCCAGAACCTGGATTTGGCCCACTGAATCAAAGCCGAACCTGGCTGGGATGCGGTTGCAGACCACATCCTGCACCCAGCTGGCAGCTTCCTCAGCGTTCTCAGCGGGGAACAAGAAAAAGTCATTATCAGAGACTTCATCAAGCTGCTTAAATAGCGGTATTTGACCCTGGTTTATGCGGTGAGCGTTGCTGATGATCTGGGAACCAGACTCCTGGCGAAATATGAAGCTCAAGCGTGTAACCGGCGCGATCCCACTGGCGATCACATCTCGCAGGACATCTCCTGCTCCAACTGATGGCAGCTGGTCAACATCCCCCACCAACAGCAAGTGGCATCCAGGCTGCAGCGCTTTAAACAGCTGGTGAGCCAGGATCAGATCGAGCATCGAGGCTTCATCCACCACCAGCAGGTCAATGTTTAGTGGGTTCTCAGAATTGAATTTAAAACCTTTTTTTGGGGAGAAGCCCAGCAAGCGGTGAATGGTGCTCGCCGGTCGTCCAGTGGCTTCTGAGAGACGCTTGGCAGCCCGCCCTGTGGGAGAAGCCAGTGCATAAGATTTATTCGCCGATTCGACGACTGCGATCAAAGCCTTGAGCGCGGTCGTCTTTCCCGTCCCTGGACCGCCTGTCAGCACGCTGAACGGGTGACTGATTGCTGTGCGGATCGCCGCGCCCTGTTCATCCGTGAGCTGTGGATCGATAGGGATAAACGCTGGCGGCAGGTCGCTTAAACGAGATGGTAGGGCTGCGGATAATACTCCCAGCTGACCGGTGACACCCATCTCGCTGTGGTAAAAGGGCATCAGGTAGATCGCCGGCAGCTGGTATTGCCCCGCTGTTTCGCTTATCCCTGGAGAGGCTGACTCCTCGCTCATCGTTGAGTCGGTCTCATCAATGGGAATGAGATCCTGATAGACACGGTCCTGTTCTCTCAGCCTGTCTAAGGCAGCTGGGAGCAGTTCAGGATCGATGTCCCCTAATAATTCAAGCGTTTTCTCAGATAGCACGGTACGGGGAGCATAGACATGTCCCTCGTTAATCATCTCGTTAAGGGCATAAATCAAACCTGCTTCAATGCGGGAGGGGTGATCATGCGCAAGACCCAAAGAACGTGCGATGCGATCGGCAGTTTTAAAACCCACCCCAAAGATATCTCGCGCCATACGGTATGGGTCGGATTGCACAACCTGCAAGGACTGGTCGCCATACTGCTTGTAGATCTTGATCGCCAGATTGGTGCTCACATCATGGCTGTGCAGGAAGATCATGATGTCTTTTACCTGCTTTTGTTCCTCCCAGGCGCTGGCGATCGATTGCGAGCGTTTTGGCCCGATATCCGGCACCTCCAGCAATCGTTCAGGTTGGAGTTCAATGACCTCTAGCGCCTGGTCACCAAACTGGTCGACGATCCGTTCAGCCAGGCGCGGGCCAATACCTTTGATCAGGCCTGAACCTAAATACCGGCGCATACCCGCCACGGTGGCGGGCAGGATCTGTTCACAGGTTTCGGTTTGAAATTGTAAGCCGTGTTTGGGATGGTTCTTCCAGCTACCTGTCAGGCGCAGATGCTCTCCAGGGCTCAGTTCGGGCAAATTTCCAACGACTGTGGCCAGATCTTCTCTCGCACCGCCTGGCACCTGGTGTTGATCCGGCTGGATGCGGATTACACTGTACCCATTCTCGGGGTTGTAATACGTGATGCGCTCTACAGAGCCAGTCAGCGTGTCCATACACTCTCGCTGCGGCTGATCCTCATATCAAATGCCTATCGAGAAATTTGACCGCTTGACAATCGGCCTATTGCATCGGGTTGTTGTTTGCCCAATCGTCACCGGTGATCACGATAATATCCGCCTGACCGGCAACATCATAGCGATGGTACACATTCTCACTGGAGATGCTCATCAATTCCACAATCATCTCCACCGTGTGTGGGTTACCGGTATAGTCGATGATAGTAGTCACCAGGTAATGTTCATCGGCGTTGCCAGGTTCCGAAGTGTTGAGACCCGAAGCTCTCAGATACTCCGTGGTTTGCGATGCCAATCCCGGCGAAAAAGTGCCGTTCAAGATCAGCACTGTGGCATATTCCTGATCTATCAGTTCTTGTTGATCTGCCTGGGGAGCCAGCGGGACCGGTGGTCCCGTGATGGTGAAGATCTCATCACGTAATTGGCGGATCTCATCTGGCAGCGGTCTCAAGATATCCTGCCCATCATAAGAATAAGCGAAGTCAACCTGGTCGACGCCGATCACCCCCTTGTGGATATTCTCCTCTGGGATCTGTTGGGCAACCCAGGCCAAGCGTACCAGCTGCATCAAGGTCAAATTTGAGCTGATCCCGGAAGATAGACTCTGATACAAAGCGGGGGAATTCTTGATTAAGGAAGGCAGCAATTCAGCGCTCAGGATTTGGTCGCGAATCGCCATGATCACCTGCTGCTGGCGCCCTGCCCTGTCAAAATCGCTGCCGGAAGTATTTCTCGATCGAGCATAAGCTAAAGCAAGATATCCGGGCAAAACCTGCTCTCCGGCTTTCAAGGTTTCTGTGTTGTGCTTACCCAAAGGATCGACAACTATCTTTTTAGGGATGTTGATCTTGATCCCGCCCAACTCATCGATAAAGTTCTCGAAGGCCAAGAAATCTACCATGGCATAGTAGTCAATTTGCATGCCAAGCAATTCTTCTACCGTGCGCAATGCCAGACCGGGACCCCGTTCAGAAACGTTATACACCTCCCCCAATCGGTAAGCGGTGTTGATCTTGTTGTAATCGAAACCAGGGATCTCAACCCATAAGTCACGCGGAATGGAGAGCATACCCGCCGTACGGCTCTCCGGGTCCAGCGAAAACAAGATCATTGTATCAGTACGAGGGATGTCGTCACGATCCGATTCACGTGAATCCAATCCCATGACCAGGACGTTTATGCGGCTGTTCCCATCCCAGGGGACGGAAGGGGGACCACCAGCAGACTGCAGTGGAGTTTCTCCTTCGGCACCCAAATCTTCTGGCAATGCTGCTGCGGCACCTTGGGGGTCTTCAAGCGACAGGCTGGGTGGGCTTGACAAATTCCAGGAAAATACCAGGTCTTTCACAGCAGAAAATGTGAGATAGACTGTCACCACCCCGGCGATCAAAAATGCGGCGATTAATCCGATCAGCAACCAATTTGAAGTCAGAGGGGATTTTCGTTTGGTTTTGTACTCGTTACTACGATCCATAGGCAGTTATTATTATGGCATAGAATTATTGTTCGCCCAGTCGTAACCAAGATAAATATCGATGTCTACCTGGCTGGACGGGTCAAAGCGATTGTAAATTCTGTTCGGTGATATTCCCATCAAATCTACCAGATAATAGAGCGTATACGGGTTTCCAGTGTAGGAAACGATGGTTGTTGCACTGTAAAGTTCAGGTGCATCACCGGTAGAGACAACATTGACACCCTGCGCGGTCAAGTACTCCGCGGTGCGGGCTGCCAGGCCTGGTATGCCGGCACCGTTCAATACCGAAACCCTGGCATTCTCAGAGCGCATCAATTCCTGAGGGTCAGCATCAGCCATCGCGGGACTGGCTGGCCCAGAATTTGTGAAAATCTCATCCCGCAGAATGCGAATCTGCTCCGGTCGTGGCTTGAGCACATCATCGCCATCCGGCGACTTACCGAAGGTTACATGTTCCGTGCCGATTGCCCCCCGTTTGATGTCGTCTTCTGGAATTTGCTTGACTAACCAGGCCAATTGAACGGCTTGCTCCAAAGTAAGGTTGGTTTGCACACCTGCAGATATCTGCTCAAATATCACCGGAGCACGGCTGATTAACGTTGAGAGCATATCCGAACTTAAAACCCGGTCACGGATCGCCATGATGACCTGCATTGTGCGATCAGCACGATCAAAGTCGCCACCTTCTGTATTGCGAGCGCGGGCATAAGCCAGAGCCAGGTTTCCGGGGAGATCATGCGCCCCCTTTTTTAATTTAACTGTTGGTCCATCGATCGGGTCCACCCAGATGTTGCGCGGTACATCGATCTCGATAAAGCCAAGCTCGTCGATGAATTGTTCAAATGAGTAAAAATCGATTAAGGCATAATAATCGATCTTCAAGCCAAGCAAACCTTCCACGGTACTCATAGCCAGCTGAGATCCCCCGCCAGGCAACTGGTAGGTCTCGCCAAAACGGTAGGCGACATTAATCCGGTTGGGGTCTTCAAACCCAGGCATGCTCACCCATAAGTCCCGTGGAATCGTGAGTATGCCAGCCGTCTTGGTCAGCGGATCGACCGAGGCTAAAACCATGGTATCCGTGCGTGGAGCGCCTTCTCCGCTCACCCAATCACGATAATCCAAACCCATCACCAGGACATTAACTCGGCTGGCACCATCCCAGGGAATGGGTTCAGGTCCGATAGCTAATGCAGGCAGACTTTCGATCCCCGGGACAGCATCCGGGGAATTTTGGGTTGAATCAGCCCCCGGATTGACAACGATACCGGGAAGATCGGTGATATTCCAGGCTGCCACAAAATCTCTGACGCTCGTGTAAGTCAGGTAAGCAGCCACCCCTGCAACGATGAAAAATGCGATCAGCAAGCCGATGAAAATCCAGTTGACTTTTCCGGCCCGCTTGGTTTCTGAATTATTTTGTTGAACTTGCTCCATAATTTTTTCAAATGTCAGACAAATGCTCGTCTGCGATAAAGGATAAACCCGCTTAAATCCATCTTCTCTCCCTACAGGAAGAGTCTAGAGAAGAAAGAGACAGCGGGGATCGAAATAGCTACCTATAGCCAGTTAAATGGCACATTATTATATCACGCCAGGTATACCCTCTGCTTAGGGTAAAATTAGTGTTCTGGGTCTTGTTGCACACATAATGACACGCTCTCCCAGGACGAAATTTGATCCTATAAAGTTCCCTTATGTCGATCTTAACCGCATCAAACCTGGCGAAATCCTTCGGACCGGACGATATTTTCTCTTCCGTTTCGCTTAGTATACCGCATGGCGCTCGGATCGCCATCGTCGGCCCAAATGGTATCGGCAAGACCACCCTGCTGCGCATATTGGTGGGTTTCGAAGAGCCAACTGCCGGCAGTGTTCATCGCGCCCGCGGCTTATCTATTGGGTACTTACCACAAGAGGCTGTTCTGACCGCAGAGCACAGCTTGTGGGAGGAATGCCTGACCGCTTTTGATGATTTACGCCAGATGGAGGTCGAACTGGTGCAGCTGGAAGCGGCTATGGGCGATCCAGATCACACCCAAGATGCCCTCACCCGCTACGGAGCACTGCAGGAGGCCTTTGAACTTCAGGGTGGATATATCTATGAAACCCGCATCCGCCAGGTTTTGACTGGTCTTGGATTCACCTCAAAAGATCACCACCGTCCACTAAATCAATTATCCGGTGGGCAGCGAACACGAGCTCTTCTGGCGCGCTTATTGCTTTCCAAGCCTGACCTGCTGGTGCTGGATGAGCCGACCAACCACCTTGATATGGTTGCTGTGGAGTGGCTGGAAAGTTATTTGCTGACCTGGGAAGGGGCTGCCTTACTGGTCTCGCACGATCGCTACTTCCTGGATCGAGTCGCCCAGTACGTTTGGGAAATGGACATTGCAGGTTGGGAGACCTACCGAGGGAACTACAGCGCATACCTGCATCAGCGCCAGGAACGCTGGCAGCTGCGCCAGCAAATCTACGAGACTGAGCGGGAGCGCCTCGAAAAAGAGCTGGATTACGTCAAGCGCCACATAGCCGGGCAGCGCACAGCGCAA
>DAOVCZ010000213.1 GCA_030669775.1 Chloroflexota bacterium
CCGGGATCGCGGTATTAAATGAGGATAACTTGAGATCGGCTATCCAGGCAGCCCAGCAGGTTTCCGATGTCGTGGTTGTCTTGCCGCATTGGGGACCAGAAGATGTGCCGGTTCCCAACTGGTCGCAGAGAGAACTGGCGCAGCTGGCAGTGGATGCTGGCGCTGACCTGGTAGTCGGAAACCACACACATGTGGTCCAGGCTATACAGGATATAGATGGGGTGACGGTTTTTTACGGCTTGGGCAATTTCGTCTTCGACCAGAATTGGGCGCTCGATCACCAGCAGGGCGTTATTCTTCTGGTCACCTTCCAAGGGACCGAGATGGTGGATTATCAGTTGATCCCCACCCACGTCGATCTGGATGGGCGGGTTCATATCGCAAGTGATCAGGAGGCGGCTGAAATCCTGGCCCGTATCGACAAGGTCAGCCGCTCGTTGCCGTGATAATGTAGACCGTACCACCGAGGCTACATAATAGAGCTATCGCTTCATCACATAGCAGGAAATAAAAATCCCGCAGCCAAAAGACCGCGGGATTATTCTGAATTTGCCAACCTTCAAATTTATGGTGTGGCAGTTGGCGTAAGCAGTGATGGTCTGGGAGTATTGGTCGGGACTGGTGTGGCGATATTCACCCGAATTACAATAATTTGCCCCACAAAAATTTCATTTGCGTTGTCAAGGTCTTCGTTTTCTTCCAAAATCGATTCGACTGTACTGAAGAATCGAATTGCAATCAACTCCAAATTATCTCCCACCGCGATGCGGTATTCGATCGTACCCCGCCAACCAGTTGGGATGGGAGTGGGTGTATCCAGGGTCAGGTCAGGGTTGGGAATGAGCAGCTCGTCACCAACTCGGATCAGGCTGTCAGTCATATTGTTCAAGGCCATCAGAGTCAGGATATCCACACCAAAGTTAGCTGCGATCGAGTCAAGGGTGTCCCCTTCGACAACGACATAGATAAACGGACCGGAAGCAGTGGGTGTTGCTGATGCAGTCGGTGTATTGGTCACGGTTGGGGAGTTGGTTGCCGTCGGTGTTACTGTGGCAGTTGAAGTTGGCGTGGCGGTCTCAGTAGCCGTAGGCGTTGGGCTGGAAAAGAAAGATATCGCTGGTCCATTTGATCCTCTGAACCAGAGCACAATGACGACAATCCCAACTGCGATGAGTACGATGGCGGCACCCCCGATCAGGAACGGGGTGGTATTTTGGCGTCTCTTGCGGTATGAGTCGATCACATCTTGAGCTGAATCTTTATCACTCATATACATTCCTTGTATGAAGCAGGTTTGCTCATTTGATTCTACTCGATTTTTGATGCTCTTGCCACTGCGGTGAAGAGCAGTCATTTTCTGCGAAACTATACCCGTGCTAAGGTTTTTCCCCAGTCGAAACTGATCGATTTTGATTTTTGGAGTGCTAAATTAGATACAGTGTGTTTGGATTTGGGGTAGAGGATAACTATTTCTGGGTTGATTATAATATTTGAGGGATAAATATACTAAAGAAGAGTCCGTAAAAGCCCTTTTTGAGGATGGATTGCGTGTGGAAAGTAATTTGAACCAGGGGCGAATTGGAACTCTATGGCGTCGCGCGGACAACTGCACAGCCATAGGGAGGAGTATGGTCAGGCTCAGGTATCTTACCACCTTGAATGGCTTCAACAGCCATGTGCAGATAATTTTGAGTTGGTGTTCGCTGCCGGAAGGTGACGTCATCAAATGCTCCCTGGTAGCGTAAAATACCTTGAGCATCAATCACAAACAAGTGAGGTGTGGTTATGGCACCATAAAGGTCTGCGACCTTATGGTCCACGTCGTGAAGCAGGAGCGTCAGCTCACGTGCGGAGGCTTCGCTGGCAATTATTTCCTGGCTTTCATTAACATTGGAGGCGATCGGCAAATATTGAACTGCATGTCCCCACTCTGGCAGGTACTCCGATATTATTTGGCCAGAACGACTCGACCAGGGGCACTCGGCAGACCAGAAATTAAGGATTATGATAAGTCCAAGATAATCTCTCAAAGAATGTGGTTGACCCTTCAGATCCGGCAGAGTGAAGTTAGGCGCAGGTAGATTGTTCTCGATCGCAGGTTGATTGTCCATTGCATGATTATAACCCGCTGCAAAGACCCATTTAATCCGAATATTAGCGTAGAATTATCCCAGGTTTGTTCATCAGATAAAAACACAGGAACAAGACAAGCAAGCCGCTCTGCTTCCATCGCATAATACACCGAGAAATAACAACAATGATTACAATGAGTAGCCAAATCATCAGAGAAATAAATTCTTCGTAGCTATCAGATGGGAATCAAATGAGCATTGTCCTTCTTAAGGAGAGAGAGCTGGTAGAATTCGCGCCATGAGACGTTGGCAATTTTGGGCTGGGATCGCCATCAGCTTGTTTTTCCTGTATTATGTTCTCCGGGGATTACAATTTGGTGATGTGTGGGAAACCCTAGAGGGGGCAAATTACCTGTGGTTAATTCCAGGTGTGTTGATCTACTTAGTTGGAGTAATCGCTCGCGCCTGGCGGTGGCATTATTTACTGCGACCGGTCAAATCTATCCCTACCACTACATTGTTCCCGATCACCGCCATCGGTTACATGGGCAACAACATCTATCCCGCCCGAGCCGGGGAAGTATTGCGGGCGATCGTGCTCAAAAAATTTGAGGGTGTAGCCATCTCAGCTTCACTGGCAACGATCGTCGTGGAGCGAGTATTCGATGGTATTGTCATGTTGGGTTTCGTATTTCTCAATTTGCCTGAGCTGGCTCGATTAACCGTCTCCTCTGGCTTTGTCGGTAATATCCAGACTCTGGCATTATGGGGAGCAGGCGCTTTTCTCGGTGTCCTGGTTTTGTTCTTATTGGCTGGCATGTACCCGGAGCGGACGATCTGGTTCGTGAAATGGATATCCCGCTATGTGATCCCAACCAGGTTTAGGGACCAGGTCATCGGCCTGGCGCAGAGTTTCTTGAGCGGGCTGGCAGCATTACGATCACCCCGAGATGTCCTGATGATCTTCTTTACCTCAATTGTGATCTGGTTATTAGAGACGGGCAAATATTGGTTCGTAATGCAGGCCTTCCCGCAGCTTGAGGTGAGCTTTTTCACCTTGATGCTGATGAACGGGATCGTCAACCTGGCGACGACCATCCCCTCTGCGCCGGGTTATGTGGGTACTTTTGATGCTCCAGGGATAGCGGTGCTGCAAGCTTACGGTGTAGACAAGGCAATCGCAGCTGGTTATACGCTGGTGCTTCACGTCGCTTTGTGGGTACCAATAACCGCACTTGGCGCTTATTATATGGCACGGTCAGGAATCAAGTGGGATCAGAGCATGGAACGAGTGCGAGTTGAGGATCGGTCGAAATAAGATTCAAACTGAGAAGGGAAGATGGAAAATAAAAAACAGGTGGCGATAATCGGTGCTGGAATCGGGGGGATGGCAGCCGCATATGACCTGGTCCAGGCTGGGCGCCAGGTAACGATCTTTGAGAAAGATGACCATGTGGGTGGTCTGGCCAGCGGTGTTAAAGAGCCGCATTGGGAATGGTCTGTTGAAAAATATTATCACCACTGGTTCGCCTCTGACCAGCATATTTTGGGTCTGATAGAGGAGCTTGGCTGGAGCAACAAGGTACGCTTCCCCCGTCCTTACACCGTGGTCTATCACAAAGGGAAGTTCTACCCTTTCGATTCCTACTTGAATGCACTGCTCTTCCCCGGGTTGGGGTGGGGAATCAACAAGATCCGCTTTGGATTGGTGGGATTGTACTTACGTTTGACCAATGACTGGCATTCCCTGGAAAAATCCA
>DAOVCZ010000259.1 GCA_030669775.1 Chloroflexota bacterium
AGCACCGTAATGAGGATTGTTATTGGTCACCCCGAGGGCGATTTCGTGCATGTTAAGCTTGCCAAGGTTAACTACTCCAGCGGCATTCAATCGCTCAACGACCACACCATCATCCTCGGGTACCCAACCGTTGAAGAAGAGCGACCCAGCCGTGGTGGGAATACCGCGCGTCTCGAAGATATCTTTTAGCGCAATTGGGATCCCATGCAAAGGACCTCGGGAAATACCGTTTTTGATCTCTGCATCCAACTCTCTGGCTCGTTTGAGAGCAACTTCTGGAGTACGGGTTATGAAACAATTTAATTTAGGCTCCAATACGGAAATGCGATCAAGATGCGCCTGCGTGAGCTCTTCGGATGAGACCTCTTGTTTAGCAATTAAATCTGAAGCCTCAGCCAGTGTCAGATAGTTGAGATCCATCGTTGTATACTCCAATAAGACAGGATAAAAAGCAAAGGACAAAAGATTCTATCCAAATTTACTTTCGTCCTTGATCGCTGAGTGATTATTTACCAACAAGCAGACTTTGCAGGTCCCCCAGAGCTTGGTCTGGCCCAAGAAAATGAATTGCTTCTAAACCAGCAGCTTTGGCAGCTTCAACGTTATGTAGGAAATCATCCACGAAAACAGCCTCGGCTGGCTTTACCATTAAATCGGAGATAATCCTCTCATAAATAAGCCGATCAGGTTTTACCAAGCCGACTTCTGCCGAAATTAAAATCTGGTCGAAAGCATCATCGATCTTCCAAATTTCTTCGATCATCTGTCGAAGATCATCCCAGGCATTGCTGAGCAGCGCGGTTTTATAGTGTGGGCGCAAATCGCGCAGGTAATTGATCAGATCTTCATCCAGTGCATCACCGCCCCAAAAGTCCACGGGGACCTGTGGGAATTCCTTTTTTGAGACTCCAAGCGTTTTACGGACAGCTGCCCAATGTTCAGCAGTTGTAATCTCGCCTTTCATCGCCTGGTGAGCACTCTGGCTATCGAAGACCAGAGCGCTAAGTTCATCATAAGTTAATCCCAAGCGAGCGGCAAGCTGGGTGCGAGGTGCCCGGTTTTCCGTGCGAACCAGCACCCCGCCCATATCAAAAATAACGGCTCGAATTGACATTCCTGCTCCTAGATTAGTGGTTTACATTCGATGCTTGATTGTAAACCAAAGCCAGGATCTATACCAACCTTCTACAGTTTTTTCCGGTAGGTGGTATGCCGCTTCTCTCCAACGAAGCCGACACCCTTGTAAAGATCCAGCGCGCCGGTCAAATTTTGCGTGTCGACGCCAAGGGCAGCGTGGTCCATGCCCATAACCTTGAACATTAGCAGGCTGCGGGTGAGCAGGGCACTTGCCAAACCACGCCGCCGCCAGGATTTTCGAACACTGATGTTTTCCGTCCAGCCGCGCAGGCGATTATATTCTTCGTTTTCTTTCTGGTTCAAGAAATTTAATACCATCCCTGCAACCTGATCGCCTTCCCAGGCAACTTTCCACAGGTCAGGATCATTGAGCGGGTCCTTCAACCAACGCTGGTAATTCTTTTCGGTGCCTACGACATAACCCCAGTGATCCCTGAATGCCTCCTGGTCTGCTTCCCACACCTGACGGAACTGACCGGGTTGCACGGTGCGAATTTCCAACCCTTCTGGCATGGGAGTAACATCGACTGGCTCGGATAAGGGGCGCACCATCGAGTAGCTAAATCGAACAGGTTTGTATCTTGCTTTTTTTAATAAGGCTTCCTTACCGATCTCCGTATCAGAAGCGAAGGTATCAAAATATCGGGGAGTGTCCTCTGTGATCACCCCCTCATCCAGGAGCTCTTGTGATATTTGGTGAAGATGATCTTCCAGGTAGCGCAGCATGGCGGTGCCAATACCCTTTCGGCGCCAATCTGGATGCAAAAACGCAAAATGGAAGCCCAACCACTTGCTCTCTTCGTCAATTGCCCATTCGACGCACCCAGAAGCGATCGATTGACCTTCGACTTCTGCGAATAGCATATCCTGGTATGGATCACTGTTATTTAGATGCTCGTAATACCGAGCGATATCCTCCACGGTATCCGTACGGTCGATCTGGTCGGGACCCTTGCTGGCATTGAATAAATCCAACATTTTCTGGTAATCCGATTCCCCTTGGAAGCCGCGGAAGATCAAACCTGGTACATCTGGTGCATAGGGTAATTCAATTCTTTCTTGACTCATTGTTTGAGCAGTCATTTCACATGCCTCTCTTTGATAATCTCTAATTGTTCATAAATTATTGAACTGGCCGCCAATCCATGGGGCTGGCAGGCACTTCCTTCCTGCCGGTCTTTCCAACTCTCTCAGTCGTCATCAGAATACTCTCTTGAGCGGTTCATTGAGTTCTCAACTCCACACCTGAACGCAGTTCCTTCTCATAGCTAACATATTGGCGCTCAGGATCGGAATGCATGCCTGCTCTCTTGTAAAGCCGTAAGGCACCGGTCAGGCTCTGGGCATCCACACCCAGACCAACGCGAAGTTTCTTGCGTCGATAGAATTCACCAAATGAGTGATGCAGAAGCGCGAGCCCCAGGCCTCGTTTACGCCAGGGACGGCGTACAGCCAGCTCGTCTACCCAACCCATTTCAGGATCATCATGTGATTGTGGCCAGCACAGCGAGGCGCCAGCGAGTTCGTCACCATCCCAGGCTAAGAAACATAGAGTCGGGTCGAAATCCTTGTTATTCTTGATAAAGTGCATCCAACGTTCATGTTCATCCACCATCGGTCTCTCCACAAATCCCCAGTGGTCCCCGAATGCTTCAACTATCGCATTCGTGAGTTCCCACTCGTCCTGGTCGACCACTAGTGTACGAATCTTTACCCCCTCTGGATATCGGGGAACCGGCGGTGGATTGTCCAAGTTAATCACCATTCGCAGCCAATATCTGACCAGCTGCATCCCGGAATCCTGGAATAAATCTTGTGCCGCTTGATTTAGGCAGATCGCTGTGCACTGCATGGCCACTCTGGCTTCGAGAGGCGCTTTGGGAATCGCCTGAAGCGCTCGGTTATGAGCCCATTCAAGCAGATACGCACCAAGCCCAAGATTAGTATGTTCGGGATGAACACGCCCCCAACAATTGATCGAAACATGCGGTTCAAGGTCCCAAACTTCATAGTATCCGGCTACATTACCATCCGCTGAGAGCACAACCCGAGTGTCTCTATCTAGGTTAAACCCAGGCGTTTGCCACTCATTACCAACCTCTTGTA
>DAOVCZ010000202.1 GCA_030669775.1 Chloroflexota bacterium
CAGCTGGCGAAAGCCGAGGCCAAGTTGGCTGCCGTCCAGGGAGGGCAATCAGTCTTGGATTTGATCGCCCCAATGGATGGGACTGTACTGTCGATCAGTGCGGATATTGGAGACCGGATAAGTAATGAGACCATTCTCACCTTGGCCGATTTGAGCCAACCCATGGTAGAGGTGTACCTGGATGAAATTGATATGGCATATGTCCAGGTCGGTAACCGGGCTGAGATAACATTTGATGCGATTCCTGAACTGACTTTACAGGGACAAGTGGTTGAGATTGACCCCAGTTTGATAAGCGTCGGCAACTCTCAGGCTGTCCTCGCTTTGGTGTTATTGGATGCGCTGCCTAACAAGCTGATTAACCTTCCTCTGGGTCTCAATGCTGCGATCGATATCATCGCCGGGGAAGCGGTGAATGCCGTATTGGTAACAGTCGATGCCCTGCATAAAAATGCGGATGGCAGCTATATCGTGTATGTGATTGAGGGTGAGGCACTAGAACCACGCCCGGTGCAGGTGGGATTGATGGATGCAACTACAGCTGAGATCGTGGCAGGTCTCCAGGCAAGCGAACAAGTAGCCATCGGAAACCTGAACTTCGATCAGGAGTGACCATATGACTATTGAAGCAATTATCGAGATTAGAGAACTTACCAAGGTTTATGGAATGGGAGAGGTGCAGGTGCGCGCTCTGGATGAGGTAAACCTGACCATCCGCAAAGGGGAGTTTGTCGCTATCATGGGACCATCCGGATCTGGTAAAAGTACGCTGATGAATATCCTTGGCTGCCTGGACCGTTCCACCTCAGGGAAGTATATCCTGGCAGGGGAGGACGTCAGCGACCTGGATAAAACGCAGCTGGCCATCATTCGCAACCAACGGATCGGTTTCATCTTTCAATCTTATAATCTGCTCCCCCAAACTTCTGCTCTTGAGAATGTGATTTTGCCTTTGCTCTACAGCCGGAATGGAGATCTTAGCGATGCGGAGCAAGCTGAAAAAGCCTTAATCGCTCTGGAGGCGGTTGGCTTAGCTGATCGAGTAGACCATAAACCGCAAGAATTATCCGGAGGCCAGATGCAGCGGGTAGCCATCGCCAGAGCACTGGTAAACGACCCGGTGCTCATCCTGGCTGACGAGCCTACCGGAAATTTGGATACCCGTTCGGGGGAGGAGATCATGACGTTAATGTCTGAGCTGCACACGCAAGGCAGCACGATCATTATGGTGACACATGACGACGATATCGCTGCTTATGCAGAGCGTATCATCCGCCTGCGGGATGGGCAGATCGAAACAGATGAGCAAAATGGTGGTTATTCTCCCCGGACGACTTTAGAGGAGGTGGACCATGCGCGCCAGTAAAGTCTTTCAAATCGCCTCCAAAGGGTTGACCAAAAACAAGCTGCGCTCCCTGCTCACCATGTTAGGTGTGATCATCGGAGTAGCGGCGGTGATCATTATGATCTCGATCAGCTCTGGTACCGAAGCCGCAATTGAGGAACAAATCACGGGTCTGGGTACCAATCTGGTATTCGTGCAGTCAAGCTTCAGCAGGGGAGGTTTCGGCAGAGAAGGTGGAGGCCCATCTGGTGGTCTGGTGTATGATGACGCATTTGCCATCGCCGAAGAGATCAATGGGGTCACCGCGGTCGTGGTGGAACAAAACAGCTCTGAAACGGTCAAGGTGGGCGACACCACGCTGGAAGATGTCGCTATCCTGGGTACCACTGCAGATTTCCCCTCGGTGCGGGATATGGCTATCGAATCCGGGCGCTACTTCAACCAGACCGATATAGATCGAACCCAGAAGGTGGCCGTGCTGGGATCCACATTGGCGGAGGAATTATTTGGCGATACGCCGCCGGTGGGCCAGCTGGTCACAGTAGGGAACACAAAATTAACAGTGGTTGGCGTGTTTGAAGAGAAAGGTCTGGTTGGCAGCACCGATTTTGACTCACGCATCTATATACCTATTACGGTCGTCTTTCAAAAATTTACGCCTTCTCAGTTTGCTCGAATTATCGGTGACAGGGTGAGGGTGATCTATGTCGAGGTTGACTCTGATATCCCACTCGACGAGATCATTCTACAGATTGAATTGCTGCTGGCAAAGCGACATGAAGTGAGTCTGGAGGAGCCTGATTTCGTCATCCAAACCCAACAGGACATCATCCAAACCCAAGAGGCGACTACTTCAGCTTTTCGCGACCTGCTTACCTGGGTGGCCGCAGTTTCACTTTTGGTTGGGGGGATCGGCATCATGAATATCATGCTGGTCAGTGTCACTGAACGTACGCGGGAGATCGGTATTCGCCAGTCTGTGGGTGCCAGTCCCAATGATATCCGCTACCAGTTTCTGACTGAAGCGCTTCTATTGAGCCTGGTAGGTGGGTTGATCGGTGTGGTGGTCGGTATTGGTGGTGCCTATTTGTTCGGAGAACTTGGTGAGATGAGAACGGTGATTGTACCGAGTTCTGTTCTGCTAGCATTCAGTTCCGCAGCCGCGGTAGGTATCTTCTTCGGTTTCTATCCGGCGAATAAAGCCTCCCAACTCGACCCGATCGATGCATTACGGCATGAATAAAATGATAAAGGTATTTGGGTATTGGATATTAGGTATTGGATATTAGATATTAGAGAGAACTTGAATCCTGCTTGGAAACTTGATTTCGAAACAGAGGTTTAAAACCATATAGGAGTAAACAAATGAAAAACAAATTATTGTTAACAACGATCGCTTCTTTGATCATCGTGCTGGCACTAAGCGCTTGCGGGAGCAGTGCAGAGGTAACCACCAACACTGGGGAAAGCAACAAATCTTCACCATCAGAATCCAGCCCTGGTATCGGGGAGGATTTCCAAGACGCACTGCCGATCTCTGCTCAACTGGGTTTTGGCACCTTGCTGCTCGAGGATAGCGAGTACGCCGTTGATCCTTTACAAGCTGCTGAGCTGCTGCCGCTCTGGAAAGCTGCCCGAAGTTTAAACCAAAGCGAGACTGTGGCAGAAGCAGAGCTGGAGGCTGTATTCAATCAAATCCAAGATACCATGACCTCAGAACAGATCAGCGCTATCGCTGATTTGCAGCTCACTGGTGAGGAAATGGCCCAACTGATGGAAGATTTGGGTTTGTCGTTTGGTTTTGGTGGGGGAGGGTTTGGAAACCTGACTCCCGAACAGCAGGCGACTGCCCAGGCGGCGCGCGAGAGCGGCGAAGGTTCCCCTGGGGGTGGCGTTCCAGGCAGCGGTTTCCTGGGCGGCGGCAATCGTGGTGGACAGGGAGGCCTCCCGGGCGCTGATGGAGGTCAGATCAGTCCGGAACAGCAGGCGACAATGGAAGCTCGTAGAGCTGAAAGAGGTAATATTGGAGCCAGGTTTGCTTTGGTCTTCGTCGATCCACTGATCGAGCTGCTCGAAGAACGAGCTGCCGAGTAATTGGGTGTACAATCCAATCACGCTCTTTGTGTAAATCTCACCTTTTCGTGTGGATGAGGAATTTATGGCAAAAAACATTCTTGTCGTCGATGATGAAAAACGGATTCTTTCCCTCCTGGAAGCATATTTGGAGCAGCAGGGATTTCTGGTGACAACTGCCACAAATGGTAAAGAGGCGATCTTTATCGCCCGGCATGAGAAGCCTGATCTGATCATCCTTGACATCATGATGCCGGAGATGGATGGTTATGAGTTCATGCGCCAGCACCGCAAGGAACGTGAAACCCCAATTATCTTGTTGACCGCCAAGGTGGAAGAGGACGACAAGGTGATCGGGTTGGAGCTGGGTGCAGATGATTATGTTACCAAGCCCTTCAGCCCGAGGGAGCTCACTTCCAGGGTGCGAGCAGTTTTACGCCGCACAGGGCAAAGCCTTCCGCAGGCGGAAATTCTGCGTAGGGGAGACGTGACCCTCGATCGCGACAGCCATTTAGTAACTGTAGATAATTCGGTAGTGGATTTGACGCCTTCCGAATTCGACCTGCTGGCGGTCTTGATGTCAAGCCCGGGGCGCACTTTC
>DAOVCZ010000260.1 GCA_030669775.1 Chloroflexota bacterium
TATTAAATAGTGCTTATGGTGGCGCGATCGAAGATATGGAATTTGTGTTAAGCCAGGATCCAGGGTATGCCAATGGGGCAGCTCGTCAGACCCTCTATGAAGCTTTTGTTGCTAGAGGTGATAGCGCCATGGCGATTGGAGATTTCGACTCAGCCTTAGAGGATTTTCAGCGAGGGGCAGTGATTGCTAATGAAGATCCCTCCTCTAAAGGAAGGCTGTATGAAATTCAGATGAGGATCGCTGAGGCACAAGGTCTGTTAGGTGATTATGAGACCGCAGTCAGGCTTTACCAGTCAGCGGTTGTACTTGGTGATCTCCAATCAAGAGCACAGCAGTACAGCACTGCCATGGCAGCCGCGCTGGTGAGCGCCGATCAATACGCCAGTCAGGGAAATATGCGTGAAGCTTTCCGCAGCTACCGGGAGGCAGTTGGCTGGGCATACCAAGTATTTGATGTCGTTGTGCATGTGGTTACCTCGGATGATTACTTGTCTCAACTGGCATTGGATTACAATTCAACTGTCAATCTGATCGCAGAGATGAATAATCTTGCCAACCCAAATATTATTATCCCAGGTCAGGAATTATTGATACCCATTCTTCCTTGAGCAGCTGACCTGAATGTCTTTAGTAATCGATTTAGGAGTGAGAGCATGTTTTCAAATCGTCCAGCAGTAAATGGAAATAATCCAGTATCTGCCCAGCGTGAGCAAGAAGCACCTGTCGCATCATTGGAAGCGATTGGTGGCATTTCCCACGATGTCTACCAGATTCGCGACCGTGTCCAGCGAAAATTGCTCGCCGAAACGGAAGGCCAGATAAAACTCGACCAACAAGCTCAAATGCGGACATTGATCGAGAACCTGTTCAACCAGGTATTAGCTGAAGAGAATCTTCTATACACGCGTTCTAATCGAGTATTATTGCTGGATTGGGTTGTTGCCGACATACTTGGATATGGACCATTGGAGCCCTTACTGCAAGATCCCTCCATTACCGAAGTGATGGCAAATGGTCCCAATAACGTGTATATCGAACGCTACGGATTAATCGAGAAGACCAATGTGACCTTCGAGAACGATTCCCACTTAATGCGTATCATCGACCGAATCGTTTCGCCACTTGGACGGCGTGTTGATGAGTCATCCCCCATGGTGGATGCACGTTTACCGAGTGGTTATCGTGTCAATGCCACTATCCCACCGCTATCATTGGATGGTCCTTTACTGACGATCCGGAAATTCGCAACCACACCATACACAGCCCAAGATCTAATTGCGAATGGAACGCTGTCTCCCAATTTGGTGACATTCATAAAAGCTTGTGTAGAAGCAAGGGTAAACTTAGTAATCTCGGGAGGTACTGGTACTGGAAAAACTACTTTATTGAATGTGGTATCGGCTTTTATACCCAACCGTGAACGTATCTTGACAATTGAGGACACCGCGGAGCTGCAGATGAAGCAGGATAATATTGGTCGCCTTGAGAAACGACCGCCTAATGTTGAAGGAAAAGGAGAAGTGACCATCCGTCAGCTGGTAATCAATGCCTTGCGTATGCGTCCAGATCGGATCATCGTTGGTGAGGCGCGTGGTGGAGAAGCTTTGGACATGCTCCAGGCAATGAATACTGGTCACGACGGGTCTATGACCACGATCCACTCGAACAGCCCGCGCGATACCCTAAGGCGAATTGAAACTATGGTTTTAATGGCTGGTTTGGAACTTCCGCTGAAGGCAATTCGTGAACAAGTAGCCTCTGCAATCGAACTGATCATCCATATGAATCGAATGCGGGATGGAACCCGCAAAGTGGTTCAAGTCTCAGAGGTGCAAGGTATGGAAGGGGATAGTATCGTAATGCAGGATATGTTCGTCTACGATCAGACCGATTTCCAACATGGACGCGTTATCGGTCAATTGAAATCAACTGGTCTGCGCCCTAAGTTTGGCGAGAAATTTGCGATCAATAATATTGAACTACCAGCGAATATTTTCGAGACATCAACAGTAATTGGCTGAAACCAATGGAGAGCTGCTAATTAATTTCCACAAAATCTAGATTGTCTCCGATTGCAACTTTATCTAGAAAATCTGGTGAAGTTTCAAGCACATAAGTTGCAGGTTCAGGAGATGCATAATATGGTCGCCAGGGCTTTGCAAGTTGAGCACTGGTGACTTTTCCTTTAGAGTTGATCCAGATCGCAGCTATGGGAAAAAACACAAAAAACATATGGATCGATGTGTTGGCGATTGAATCTTTATCTTTCACCAAAATCAATGCTTCACCTGGTTTTAGATTCCTTCGAAATTGCAATCCACGTAATCTACATAAACGGCTCGAACACCACCGGGCGGATTCGATTAACGCCTGACCCGTTTCTCGATGGATGATGCTGACATAATTCTTCGTGGACATTAATAACTCTCAGGAATTGTAAAATTTTATATGAAATGAAATCGTGAAAATGTTTAATTCCAAGTGTAACAGATAATAGTGTACTTCGTTATTAACTGATGAAAGGTAGTACTCAGGTCATGGATCGAGGTTACATGTTCTCTGCCGGGTGGTTGGCTGACCTTGTCTGGTTTTATCCCTTGCTACCCAAAAATCCGAAAGAATTTCAAAATATCTTTGAATGATTTGGAGCCTATCTAAATGGAAAAATTAACCTATGGCACGCTCCCTCGCCTAGATTTGATTTTTCAGAATATAAAAAGACCAATAACATCTTTTATCCGGGGATGGGATAAATCTATCTGGAGACCTTCGATTAAATTCAGGTCCTATACAGGTGTCGCTGGAATTATTCGGCGCCGGATGGTGATATCGATTTCAATTGCCCTTTTCTCCGGTTCGTTCTCCATTCTCCTTGGTTTTATCCTGTATGCGAATCAACTTGTTACTATCAGTGAAGCAATCACCATGGTTGGTTTGTTCTTTATCATGGGGCTCATATTAAATGGTTGGCTTATCTTGAGAATGATGAGCAATCCAATAAAAAATATTGAGCACGTTGAAGATACTTTAGTAAAAATGGTTGAAACAGGAACGTATAGGCTTATAGATAAGACCCCAGATATCGAGCTTAACTCAACACCATTAATACAATCTTTCTATTCACTGCTCGAACAAGTCGATACGATCGAGACTCACAATCTGGAATTTTTGGCCAAGGTTTCCCATGATATTCGATCTCCTTTAGCTTCTATATTAGGTTATGCTGAACTACTCACAG
>DAOVCZ010000062.1 GCA_030669775.1 Chloroflexota bacterium
ATATTGGCTGGATTAGAGGATCCTGCCCTTAGCTCACCTTCCAGCCGTCCAATCAGGTCAATACCCGCACCGCCAATTACGATTATAGGGTCCCCAGGTGATGGAGAAAATTCCTGATCCAAGTTAAATATCTCCTGCATAGTGAGCGACAACATGAGCCAAGTGGGTCCAAACATCTCTCACCCTGCGGGCTTCTGGAGAATCCGACTCATCTCTACGATCATATAATTCCAATGCTGTGTGAAGTTTGCCGCGATAACCATTCACTAATGTCACCATATTCATTTTTTGCATTGAATTTTCATTTTTATCAATTTGGTTGAAGATGCCGATAGGAGTATCCTGCAAAATTGCTGACAGATGCTCCACCCGGCTTTTTTCTGATATCGTTGCGATAGCAGCCTCACTACCCCGCGCCAGGTTTTCGTAAGATATTCGCCAGGCTTGTAAATGGCGTTCAGGGATGATATCAGTTGGAAAAGCCCAAGTGCCCAATCCTATCCAGCGTAATGCGACACCTTTCTTTCTCGCCCGGGCGACAAAATCAGAATAATCATAAAAAAGATCGCTGATTCCTGGACGTGGGACAAAAGGAGGAGGATCCGGCACATCGATTTCAAAAGATTCGTCAATACCAGACAACCGATCAGCTTCAACTTGTACTTCAGCTGCAATTTTGGTTGCCTGCTCCATTTCTGGACGACCGATAGCAGCTAAAAATTCGCTCAACGTGTGCCTGGCAATGAATGCGCCTAATTCGCGCTTGATTTGAGCTGCCATAGCATCAGTCCAGGATTCCCTGCTCAGTTCATAGACCAAAGATTCAATCGCTTCAGGGTTGAATGGGTATGGCTTGGTCAGGGTTGAATCCTGTCCATCACGGAGAACGCTGAAAATCACCCTCATATTTTTCGCCCGAATAGGAATGCCATCCCGCGTTCGCCCCTCGACTGATATCTCCAGTACCTGGTCACGGAGATCAATTACTTTTCGTAACCGTTCGAAACTCGCTAATACTTTCGCGCCATCATTTTTCGAATCGCTCTCTGATTGGTCAAATCGCAAAAGTGAACCGATTAACCCTCTTGATCTGATGAGCAACGATTTGCTTCTTGGTTGGTCTTGCGTCGTTCCCTCTCCTCTTTTTGATGTCGTTGGTTCAATTACATGAGGTGTTCCACCGATCCTCTCAAATAACGCCGCGTTTTCCAGGTAGACCCTAACCTTGCCGGGTCCACCGATTAAGAAGATTGGAGATTTCTGGTCCTTAGGAGCTACATCGCCATCTTTGATCTCGATTTCATCATATTGACTGGCAAACGCTGATTGGCGGATAAATCGTTCAGCGATACGGACATTCTTTAGCTCGAATATATCATCAAGGTAAATCGCCGCCGCCCGGTAAGCAAACCAGAAAACAAACACGCCAACCAGAACATGCTTAAATACATCTGCAGCAAAAAGCGCCCGGAAAAGATAATCCAAGCGGTTAGGTATTGGATCACTATTTGGAATGAATGGATGGCGTGAGTAAGCGAAGACTACCCAGGTAATTCCTCCAATCGCGATCAGGCTCCAACGGCGGAATGCAGCTCCACGTGGACTGGTGATCACCACCGAGCTGACCAGATGCGATACTACGCTCTCCCAAAGCGATCGAGCTAATAATCGAGCGTACAAACCCTTACCTCCTGATCCATTCCAGCAATTTATTTAGTTCCGACTCCTCGTTCAACAACCATTGGTGGAGTTTTGCGTTACGTGATATTAGTTGTTGGGTACCAGTAACCAACATTTCTAAACTTAATCCCAGGTCTGGTCGCAGCTTGCTGTCAAATGGGATCGCGTTTCCTTCGTCATCCACCAACGATTCCCCCAAATTTTTAACCACACTCTCCGCAAAATCTATCAATGCGGTTTCTTTTCCCATCTCCCCAGCCAGGATGCGCCTGTTCTCAACCGCATCTCTTTCTGCCAGAGCTCGTTCTAACCAGGTGGATAACCATTGCTGGACCAGCTGAGATTCGACAGTTCTCGGGAATCTGATCCCGCTGATCGAGATATCCTTCACCTGGACCCCCATCTCTTCCAGAATGCGATATTCCCGGCTAATTAACGTACCTTCACCCTCTTGACCATAATCGTCTAATCGCGGAACTTCCGCCTGTGTCAAACGAAGGCGGATCATACGCAGGATCAGCTCAAACCGGGTTTCATTTAATGCTTTCGAAATTTGCTGACCATCATCTTCTCCTGAACCAAGTGCCAATACGCTTTTCTCATTTTGTGGTGTAAATAGCTCAATCAGGGTAAATTTGCCTAAGTATTCCCGCCATACTTCAACTGCCAGATATGCAGGTACTTCATACCAAGGGATATTGCGGAGACCATTGGGCACAATTCCTTCCCGCGTGATCGCCAAGCGAACTGATCTGGAATTAAATCCGAAACGCGTTCCGCCTTGACCAGGCAAACTCTTCGTCTTGACAACCGCGAGGATATTGGGGACTAATTCAACACCGTCGCGGGTCAAGCCACTGGTCTCCTTACGCCGCATTTGCCTGGCCTGGTATTCCTTCTCATCTTCTTTTCTTTTGTTCCAGGGAGCAAACGGATCTTCTGTAGCCAGAGGACCCAGCGGCGGCAGCGGGCGGACCTGTGTGTGCAAATCGACTGCTTCCTGATGGAGGAATTCACCCCTTTTAGTGAACACCACTCCCGGACCGATTGCATCCACGAAGATCGTCTTTGTGCGCAGCATGGCCGCGCTGGCAGTATCCAGTAAGATCACCCCTGGTCCACTGCGCTTTCGTTCTCCAAGACTTTGGATCACTTTACCATTTTCAATCCTGATCGCTGGACCATGCGACCTCGTCAAGTAGCCTACAAGGCGGTTGAAGGCCGCGCGCCTTTCCCGCAAGCTTTTCAATGGTAATACGTATTGTGCAAAGAAGCCCAACCACAATAGGAGTCCCAATATTCCGATCACAAACACATCGAATGAAGTTTGTCGGACAGTTCTGGCACTCTTCTCTTTGCCTGGACCGCCGATGATCGGAAAGCCGTCTTGTACAACCTGTCTCAATGGTGCCATCCCAGGAGTTTCGTACAGACCAGTTGTCCCTGCTGCGACAACTTTACCAGCTGCTAAAATTTCTAAACCACGTTCGCCCTTTGCCACATAGAGGAAGAAGCTGCCTGGAATTCCTTCTTCACCCGTTCGCCATTCAACATCCAAGTCCAGGCTATACCCTTCCAATTGCACTCCACCGACAAGCGACGGGTCGTAAGGATTAAGAACATACACAACTTGTACGCCTGCTTCACCATCAGCAACAAATAAATACACACCCGAAGATTCAAGATCGAGTGCAGTCCCGGGAGTATCCACGAACGCGATCGTTTCGGGTGCGACAGGTTTGCTGACATCGATTACCCAGAGACCATTAGATCCATCCGCTAAATACGCATAATCTCCGAGGACAACTACACTGTTCGCATTCTGGAATTGATCGATCACACTTGCAGTTTTTGGATCTAATGGGTCAACAACATTAACAATCATCAAACCTGCTTCTCCGTCCGCAATGTAAGCATAATTACTCGCGACGAAGATATCTTGGGCGGTACCGGGTGTCTGATGACTGCTTAGCGATTGGATGGCTGATGGATCACTGACATCAGCAATATGAAACCCGTAAACGCTATCCGTGACATAAGCCAAATCTTTCACAACGAATACTGCATTAGCCCTGCCTGGTGTACTTAATTCACCCAAACCACGAGGGTTCTTTACATCCTCAACGTTAACCGTTTGCAAACCGACTGAATCAGCAAGATATGCCACATCCCCATGAACGGCGATATCCTCAACTATCCCTCCCTGATCGTAATGTCCTACTTGTATTAGTCGTCGTGGATCACTTACCTCTGCGATCCGGAAACCACTTTCCACATCGGTCAGATATGCGAAATTATCCGCGACAGTAACTCCCCGAACCATCCGCGGCACATCATAGAATCCGACCTCCTGGGGTGCAGTCGGGTTGGCGACATCCACGATGCGCATCCCACGTGTATTGTCAGCCACATAAGTGTATTGCCCCATTAACGCAAGTCCACTTGCCTCACCGGGAGTGTTGTACAATCCCACTTCCTCTATATTCGCAGGATCGGCAGTATTGACAACTCGCAAACCCCAACTACCCGTTGCCAGAATAGCATTATCACCAGATAAATCCAAATCCAATACAGTCTCATAAGCCGTGAAGGAACCGATTTCCAAGGGGTGTATTGGATCACTAACGTCAATTACTCGCAATCCCCCTTCTTCAGCGGCCACATATGCCAGAGTTCTCTCCACAGGATCGGTGATTTGCCTGACCACCACTGCTCGGGCTTCACCTATGATGTCAATTGCCCCAACTTCTGCTGGTTTACTACCATCGAGAATGTTTAACACACGCAATCCTGCTGGGCCATCGGCGATATATGCATATTCCCCGAGAACGGCAACACCATTAGCATTTCCTGGTGTGTCCTCCCATCCCAGACTTACAGGTTGAGCAGGATTAACCATGCTGATGACCCTCAAACCTCCAGAACCATCTGCCAGGTAAACAGTTTGTCCTACAACTGATACCTGATTGGCCTCCCCCGGGGTATCGATCACGGCAATTTCTTCCATCCTTAGATTTTCGGAACCAGAGGATTCTAGAAACAGTACTCGTAAGCCTGCCGCTCCATCTGCTAGATAGATAAAATCCCCAGAGAGATCTACGCCAATAGCCTCACCCGAGCTATCGTAGGTAGCGACCTCCACAGGAGTATTCGGATTGGCGATGTCGATTACACGCAATCCTTGATCGACATATGCCAGGAAGGCATAATTCTCGTTAACTGCTACAGATTGAGCGCGCCCCTGCTGCTTCTCGGTGCTTGAAACACGCTGAGAAGAAAGGCTTACCTTGGCATCGACAATGTGCAGCGCGCTGTCTTTATCTGAGACGTATAATCCTCCCTGATCTATTTCAACCTGGTTTGCGTTCAAGAAATCGCTGAATGATCCAACCTGCTCGATCGCGTTTAGATCAGCAATATCATATACCAGTAGACCGTTCTCACCATCAGCCAGAAATGCAATGATATCTCCATTGACAGCCACATCCTGAACCTTACCTGGTGTATCAATTGTACTCAGCACTGCAGGCTGCTCCGGAGTGGTGATATCGACGATAACCATACCTTGGGCACCGGTTGCCAGGTAAACTCGACTTTCGGAAATATCCATATCTTGGATTTCTGCTCCGATTTCCAAAACGGCGACTTCATCAGGTTGTCTTGGCTTGGAGATGTTCACCACTCTAAATTGATTTTGGTTATCCCCGAGGTAAGCATAATTCCCCTGAACCACAACCCGCCGGACATTGCCATTGATCGGAAAACTGCTGATCAACGAGGGATTGGATTTTTTGCCTACATTGATGATCAACAAACCAGATTTACCATCTGCCATATATGCAAAGTCATTTACGACATCGATGTCCTCTGCATAACCATTGGTGTCAAAGGCGCCGATTTCCTTGGGTGCATATGGATTAGAGATGTCCAGGATGCGCAAACCAGCGCGACCATCTGCAATATACGCGTATTGGCCCTCAACTGCAACCGCATTCGCATTCCCTGTTGTATCAAATGAGCCTATTCGATCCGGCTTGTCCATGAGCGATACGTCTACGATCGCCAACCCAACTCTACCCAGTGCTAGATATGCTAATTCCCCATTTACAGTCAGGTCATTAACAGGCTCTGCAGGGCGAGCAAGGAAGGAATAAAAACCAATCACCCCCACAAAGATGATGAGGCTAAGTCTCCATGGACTTCGCTGGCGTGGTTGATCGCTCATGCTGAAATGATTGTATAACAAAATTGGAAATTGTGGTAAATCATCTTCTCGCAATTCTTCACAAGAATTGTTACAATAGGAAAGCTTTGATATGATCACCTCAGCAAGGCAAGCTTTACTGTTATTGCGAGAACGTCAAATACATCTTACTGTGATCAGAATGCAAAATGGGCATAGTAATTGCACTTATGAGCTACGTTGCCAGTATGATCTGGAAATTCAAGTTTATGAATATTATTCCGGTCAGAAGCTATCACGTTAGGAGAACCCCAAATGACAGATTTTGCTGGAAAAGGTAAAGTCGCAGTATTGAAAACTTCCCCTGCAACAGTGCTGGAAGACATTGAAAAATTGATGCAGATGGCTGGTTTCGAAGCAGCTCTTCCAAAGGGCATCCAAACAGGCTTGAAAATCAACATTTCCTGGCAAACCTGGTACCCTGCCTGCTCGACGACCCCATGGCAATTGGAAGGAGTGATCCGCGGTTTGCAGAATGCAGGGTATGCGGATTTAGTTGGTGTTCACAATGACACGGTTGTTGTGAATACCGAGGACGGCGAGATCAACAATAAACACAAGTTGATCACCGATGAGTATGAGGTTCCGTGTCTTTACTTGTATAACGAGGATTTTGAGTGGATAGAATACCAACCAAAGCGTCCTTTGCTTGTGCTGGACAAAGTATATCCAGATGGAATCTTCATCCCCAAAGCACTACTTGGGATGAACATCGTCCAATTGCCAACGGTGAAAACCCATGTCTTTACCACAATAACGGGAGCGATGAAAAATGCCTTCGGTGGTTTATTACACCGCAACCGTCATTGGACGCATTCTGTAATCCACGACACGATTGTTGACCTGCTAGTTATCCAGCAAGATATCCACCCGGGCATCTTCGCGGTAATGGATGGGACTTTCGCCGGAGATGGCCCTGGCCCGCGAGCCATGCGCTGGCATGAGAAGAATATTTTACTGGCCTCCGCAGACCAGGTAGCCATCGACGCTGTATCGGCGAAACTACAAGGATTTGACCCGCTGAATCTGCGCTTTATCCGCAGAGCTCACGAGTTGGAACTCGGCATTGGTGATCCAAGCCAGATTGAGATTGTGGGTTACGATATCGAGCAAGAATCCCCATGGAACTTCAAACGCGAGGATACATTTGCCAGTCGTGGACAGCATATGATTTACCATGGCCCATTAAAGCCATTTGAAAAAATCCTCCTCCAATCACCCCTGGTGCCATGGTCATATTTCGCCAGCAACTTCTATCACAATGTTTATTGGTACCCCTTCGTCGGTCGCAAAAGAGTGTCAGCCGCCTTAGATACCCAGTGGGGAAAGCTGTTCCAATCATATGGGGACGGAAATGTAGTCATGCCAGGCATGGAACCGAAAACCGTACTCCAAGCCGCAGTGGGATTGACGATGTTAACTGCTGCAGTTTTAGGTACAGCCTACATACTCAGAAAAAGAAAGTAAGGTCAGCTGCCTGCTGAAAAATCATGTGTAATTGATTTTGCAACTTCACAGGTTGAATTTACGCATACAGAAAGCAAATAATTACTTATGATGATTTGCTTTCAAACAATCCACTTGCCCGCAATCACAGATCAATTCGATTAAGCTCCTCGTGAAAACCAACAATTTAAAACCTCGTGAAACTGCTTCCCAATCAAAAAACACATCGCTAATCAGGAAGCTGATCCCTGGTTTACTTTTCGGATTTTTGGTGTTTGCAGGTCTCATTTTAGTTGGGGATATCCGCCAAGTCGGCGATGAAGTGCGGGACTTCCCATGGCAGATCATCCCATTGGTGTTGGGGCTAACCCTTTGGAATTACATACTTCGCTTCATAAAGTGGCACTATTTCCTGGGCCAGGTAGGTGTTCGCCAGCTCCCAGTTTTTGAGAGTGCCCGGTTGTTCGTTGCAGGCTTCCCTTTAGCAGTGACACCTGGGAAAGTCGGGGAAACTCTCAAAGGCGTTTGGCTCAACCAGCTGACTGACATCCCAACCGCACGTGGTGTCTCAGTCGTATTTGCTGAACGCATCAGTGATGGTATGGCTATGCTGGTCTTATCCACGGTTGGTGTGATCGCCTACCGTCGCTATTGGCCAGCTTTCGCTATAGTGTTGGGTTTGCTGCTGGGAGTAGTCATCATTTCCCAAATTCGCCCACTTTCAGAGTACCTTCTCGGAATTGGAGTCCGCCTGCCCCTGGTCAACCGATTCGCTCACTCGGTAAATGAATTCTATGAAGGCAGCTCCACTCTATTTCGACCCTGGACAACCTTCATCTCTGTCAGTCTGGGAACTATCTCATGGTTGGCAGAAGGAATTGGCTTTTACTTCATCTTAATCGGTTTGGGAGTCGCACCTGGGGTTTCTACACTTTCCATCGCGATTTTCGTGCTCTCCTTCTCAACTGTGATTGGTGCCATTTCCGCCCTTCCAGGCGGTCTTCTGGCCACCGACGCTTCTATTATCGGCATGCTGGTCCTGCTTCTCGATATGAATGCAAATACAGCTGCCGCAGCTACATTGTTGATCCGCTTTGCCACTCTGTGGTTCGGTGTTGGCCTTGGTCTTATCACCTGGCTTTTTTCACGTGACTTGCTCACCATGCAAGTTAAGCGGTAGAATTCTCAGCAGTACAAGCCAGCAAATTTATCGTTCGTGAAGTGATTCCCACTTTTGTAAGTCATTCCATCAGTAATTTCTGGTGTTATCTTTACCAATATTCCATAAGGATTTCTGATCTAGGATTCTCCAAATCTCATGCTCCGCGTTGAATTTCACTGCCATACGATCTACTCCAAGGACAGTTTGGTGAGAGTAGAAAACCTGCTCGAAACATGCCAGCAGAAAGGTATCGACCGGATCGTGATCACCGATCACAACGCTACCAACGGGGCATTTCAAGCCCAGAAAATCGACCCACAGCGTGTAATTGTGGGGGAAGAGATCCTGACTCAGAAAGGCGAGCTGCTGGCTGCCTTCATGCAGGAAGAGATCCCGGCTGGTCTACCTCCTTTGGAAACCATATCCCGTTTGCGAGAACAAGGGGCTTTTATCAGCGTTTCGCATCCTTTTGACCGGCTGCGAAGTGGCTATTGGCAGCTGGAGGACTTGCTCGAAATCACTCCCTTAGTTGATGCGATCGAAATCTTCAACGCGCGCTGTATGTCACCAGATTTCAATAGGCAGGCTGCTGAATTTGCCAAGGAGCATCAGGTAACAGGCACGGTCGGCTCAGACGCTCATGCAGCCTT
>DAOVCZ010000053.1 GCA_030669775.1 Chloroflexota bacterium
TGCAATCCATACTTTTACGATCAAGTACACCAGTCAGGCCATGTTGGAGGCGTTACCAGCCCTGACTAGTTTGCTGGCGGTAATGGCTTATGACCGCTCACAGAGATCGAAACGAGCAGGCTTGTGGCTGACACTTTCAGGGGTTGCGCTGGGGCTGACCGCGGCTTCTAAATATATCTATGCAGTGATTGGGATCGCCATCTTGCTCCACTGGATATGGTCAATTCGTGCTGAGAGGCAGGCTTCCATCACTGCAGGGAATAATTGGAGGAAGCAGTGGCTTCCAATTCTCGCCTGGGGGATTTTGTCGCTGGTGGTCTTCATCCTAGCCGATGTTTACCTCTGGCCGGACCCTATAGGTAAATTGAGGGCTTCCCTGGCCTTCAACGTTGCTTACTCACAGAGCGATCAGGTTCAAAGCATGCCCTACCCTCTCTGGCAGCCTTTAGCTACGCTTTTCCAGTCTGTGCCCTGGCATCCAGGGGTGTTTGTAGTCGCTCTGGACACCTTAATTGCCGTTTTGGCACTGGTGGGCATCAGTCGTTTATGGCGAAAACGCCAGGTCTATGTATTCTGGTTGGCGATTGGAATGTTTTTTTTGTTGGTCTGGCCGACAAAGTGGCCGCAGTACATCCTGATAATCACAGCACCGCTTTCTCTGGCTGCTGGTGAGGGATTCCGAGGCCTGATTTGGGAACCGCTGAACGGATGGCTGCGCAGGATATTCACCAGACTCAAAGGGAAAGCTGCGCTCTCAATTTCAGAACCACGTAGCTCCATACCAATAGAAGAATCCTTGCGCGCCATCCCCTGGCTGCTACCAGGAATCCTGGTCCTGGCCATGATCGCTTTGTTCCCGCTGATATTCCAATTCGCCATGTCGCTGACGGATTTTCGAGCCGTTGCCATTCGCGATGGCCTCACTGGTGGTGTCTGGCGCGAGGTCTGGTTGGGTTTGACAGGCCAAGTAGAACCGGTAATTGTGGAGGATATAGGCCAATCATTCTCCAGAACCAAAGAAGTGAGTTATGCCGGAATTTCGATGCTCAAGCAGCTGGTTTCCGGTCTGGGAATCGGGGTTCTGTTATTCGAAATCATCTGGACCGTATTATCTGTTGGAGTACAGCTGGCGCTGGGTCTTAGTATCGCGCTGGTGCTTCATCGCAGGGGTATCTTGTTCAAACGGATCTGGTTAGTAATTTTCATTCTACCCTGGGCGATCCCAGAATTTATTGGAGTGTTGATCTGGCAGCGCATGTTTGAGCCGCGTTTTGGCTGGCTGGTGTTAGCAACCAGCTTCCCGGAAACACCTGGATACCCAATAGGGACGCAGCTGGCCAGCTGGCAGGAAAACCCTAACATGGCATTGTTGGTACTGCTGGTTGCTGCTACCTGGTATGGTTTTCCGTTGATGATGGTGGCAGCTACTGCAGCATTAAAAATGCTGCCCAGCGAGGTATACGATGCGGCGGCTCTGGATGGCGCCGGTGGGTGGGGGAAGTTCCGTTGGGTTACCTGGCCGATGGTATTGCCATTGCTGGTACCGGCAATCATCATCCGCTCCATCTTTGCCTTCAACCAATTCTATCTGTTCTATGTATTGCAAACACCTTTCCCGCTGGTCACTCTGGCGACGCTGTCATTTTTTGTTTTCGATATCGGTGGACCATTTGGTGGCTATTTCGCTCTTTCGGCAGCGATCAACGTGCTTACTGTGGTTCTGCTGGTGTTTTTTATATATTTCTTCAATCGCTGGAGTAAAGCTGCCGAGGGGGTGACTTATGCATAAGATAAAATCCTGGCAGCAGATCCTTTACCAGCTGGGACTTCTGATGGTAGCCATGTATGTACTGCTGCCAATTTGTGTGCTAGCTTATATGGCATTTGATGCTTCGTTGAAAGGCAGCCCGGTTGATCTCCGTCTCTGGCCGGAAGAATTTACGCTCGAGATTTTTCAGAAGGTCTGGCAAAGCCCTTCTCAATTACTATCTTTCCCGGGCTTATTGAAGAACAGCCTTATCGTGGCTGGCGGCGCGGCACTGCTTTCCGTAGTTTTTGGGGCGAGCATGGCATATGCCTTTGCTCGCTATCGTTTCCCAGGCCAGCGGGTCGGATTGTTTGCCTTGCTGGTTGGTGCTTTCCTGCCCCCTGTTGCACTGATGACGCCGCTCTATCTCTTACTCGAATCAATTCATTTGCGTACCAGTTTGCTGGGTTTGATGATCGTCTACACGGCGATCGCGATGCCATTCTGTATCTGGAATATGCGCGCCTCTTTTCAGGCAGTATCTAAAGAGTTGGAGGAGGCAGCTTTCCTGGACGGAGCCGGACCATTCACTGCGTTTATCCGGGTGACATTGCCGCTGGCTTTGCCGTCGATCGCGGTGGCAGCCCTCGTAGCTTTTCTTGTAGGGTACACGGAATTCGCCATCGGGTGGTTGTTTGTCGAAAGTGGGGAGAATGTCACCCTGGCGATGGCTGTGTCGGGAATTATTCGCCAATCGGGAGGTTCAGGGGCAAATCTGGCGGCTTTGGCGATTCTGATGAGCATTCCGGTTGTGATCGTCTTTATAGTGTTGCAGCGCTATTTGATCGACCGCTTGCTGGTTAGCAGTGTAGAAACCTGATCAATTGGGCAACAATTACCTGTTCCAATTTGGCATAATTAAGAGCTCGGTTTATGTAATCCTTCCAGGTATGCTCCTTAAACAAAAAAGGGGGCTGTCTCAAAAGTAAGGGACAGCCCCTTCCTAATTCATTTGAAGCGTTGTTCTAACCAGATATCTGCTTCATTGTGATAGCCGGCCTGCTCCCAAAATCCCAATTGATCCTCCGTCAGGAATTGCAATCCGCGCAACCACTTGGCGCCTTTCCAGAAGTAGGGGGTCTTTAAATCAGGTTGATCTACGATGTGGCCGATCACACCCCTCAGCGGGTAGCCGTGATCTGGAGTGATCGGCTCACCGTTGAAATGAGTGGCCAGGAGGAAGTTGTCCTGTAAGACAATCTCGAGCGGAAGATTTGCCGTGAAACCATACTCGGCGTTCTGGAGAACATGCTTCGTTCTGGGATTCAATGCAATCACACCTTGTTCAACCAGTGTCCTCACCGAGATACCCTCCCACTCGGTATCGAATTTGCTCCAGCGGGTAACGCAGTGGATATCCATCACGATCTTCGTGCGAGGCAGCTGGTTGAACTCGTCCCAGGTCCATTGTTTATCCTCTTGCACTTCACCCCAGACACGAAAATCCCAGGTTGCCGGGTTGAAACTCGGCACCGGCCCGTAATGCAGCACCGGAAACTTTTGGGTTAAAGATTGCCCAGGGGGTAAGCGGCCTTCATCGCGCAGCTGGTCTTCATCTTCTTTACGCTTGAATACGCTGTTTAACATCAATACCTCCAAGAGGCGTGATTATATCAAACCATTGTGGAGAAGTTATTATCAGACAATTAAGGATTCCCCTGGATTGAGAACGTGTACCTTAGCCTCTGTTTCACTTTCGACTCGCTGTGCCCATTCCATAGGATCTTGAGAGATCACATCAAAGGTGTTGTAGTGGATCGGGATGATGTGTGCGGGCTCCAGCAGTTTCACCGCGCGCAATGCATCATCTGGACCCATTGTGTAATTATCCCCGATCGGCAGAATAGCTAGGTCGATACCTTCCTCACCGATCAAACGCATGTCTCCGAACAGGCCGGTATCACAAGCCATGTAGATTTTCTTGTTATCGCTGGTAGTGAGCAGAAATCCGGCCGGGTTTCCTCCATATGATCCATCTGGTAAGCCGGAACCGTGGATCGCCAAGGTTAATTTCAAGTATCCAAAAGGATGCTGATAACCACCACCCAGGTGCTGACCGTGTGATTTCACTCCTTGTTTTCCCATCCAATCGCTCAATTCGGCGTTGGTGATCACGGTCGCCCCAGTACGTTTTGCGATGGCAACCGTATCGCCGAGGTGATCACTGTGTCCGTGACTCAGCAAGATGAAATCGGCTTGCACCTCTTCTGGACCAACAGAGGCAGTTGGGTTTCCGGAAAGGAAGGGGTCGACCAGGAGGTTGTATCCACCTGTTTCTAAACTGAGAGCAGCATGACCCAGCCAAGTGACTTTAGTACTCATAAGATACTCCTTTCTATAAAGTATTGATTGTAGATTAATAATGTTTTGGAATTTATCAGGGGTGAAAAACCGGACCAAGTATTACTCGAAGACCATATCTACTGGGCTTGCCTCAGAATTCTCCTTATTCTCTATAGAATTATCGGATTCTTCTCGCTGGAGCCTGAAGGGGATTTGGAATATGAACCCCAGGACGATAATTATTTCTCCAACTAAAACGCCCATGGCCTGCCAGGGACCATAATAGGGGATTTCGGGGGACAATTGGGTGCCAAAGCCAAATACGTCTGCCATGCCAGAGATCACCGCGATCACAAAGCCCGTGCTGACGACGCGCAGCCCAATATCAGCCAGGATGGTCTTTGGGTGATTATTCCACAATCCATTCATGCAGATGTAACCACCCAGACAGATGAGCGCTAAACCGATCAAAAAGACTGTAATCTGAACAAAGCCGATTACCGGACTGCGATCCAAACCAAACAAATCCGGAACCGCACCGATTAGAAAGATCACAAAACCGACCAGCATGAGGATCATTCCAAGTCGGATGCGGAAATGCCCATTGGAGGCATGGTTTGCAGTCTGATTCATACGGATTTAGGTAGGGTTTTCTTCAACAGGGATAGCCAGTTCTCTCCCATGATAGCTGTAATATCGCTTTCAGTATATCCTCTTTTTCCGAGGAGAGGGACCAGTTTTTGTAAATCTGCGATAGTATTAATTTCGACGGGGACTAATTGTAGCCCAAAACCACCGTCAAAATCTGTGCCGATACCCACATGTTTTGCGTCTCCTGCCAGCTGGCAAATATAATCGATGTGATCCACTACCAGTTCCAAAGTGATCGCCTCCCGACCTTCACTAGAGGTCCAATCCCAGCGTAAGAACTTATTGTATGGGGGTATGCCGACGATACCATCCCTTTCGATCAAACCTTGCAAAACCCTGTCGGACAAAAAGCGGTTGATCTCAGCACCTTTGAGCATCGCATGCGGATTGCTGTGGGTGGCCACCATTGACCTCGGGTAAACATCAAGTGCCTGCAAGACAGCTTGCTCGTCCATGTGGGTCAAGTCCAATGTGAAACCGAATTCGGACATTCCTTCGAGAAGAGCATAGCCTTCAGAGGTTAATGGACCAGGTTCGTGGGTACCACCGCAGAAGCGCGTGCCGGCCCATGCAGGACCGATCAAACGCACTCCCCGTCCCCACCATTCTTCCAGCTCAGCTGGTTGGCGTACACCCTCTGCACCTTCCATCAGAATTACTAATCCGACGGGATGATCACCATCTTCCACTTGTTCCCAATCAACAAGCAACTTTTCTAAATCTTGCAAGGTTTGTACCAGCTGGAATTTATCAGGGTGTTCATCGACCAATTGGTGATAGGCGTCAAGTTGTGCCTCGTAGGAGGAATGGGCTTGGTTGGTATTGGCGTAGGTCAGTGTGTCCCAATCACCTAGTTTGTGCCGTAGGGGAGCAACGAAGAGGGTGGCAAAGACAATTGCGACCTGACCAAGTTGGTATTCGGGCCAGCCAAGTAGACTATCACCATTGCGCAGGGGGATTTGTCCGCCTGCTTCCAGGCGGCGTGTTTCTTCTACAGAGCGAGTGTAATCTCTGCCAAAAGTCAACATGTTCCAGGCTAGGTCTTGGTGCGAATCAACGATGAGCATATGATCAAGGAGCAGATATGAATGTTTCTTGGAGATTGAGCAAAGCGTTTGAGATCTGGCGATCGATCTTTCCCATAGGGTAATTTTTCAGCGATGGAGGCTTTGCCCAGGTAAATTCCGTATGGTAAATGCTGTGCGGTTGGCTGCCGTTCAACTTACAGAGGAAGGCATGCAGGGTAACTCGAAAGTGTGTATAGGCATGCTGGTAAATCCCATAAGCCGACCCGACTTCTATATCTATGCCCAGCTCCTCGCGGATTTCTCGTTTAAGAGCAGATATCAGATCCTCTCCAGGCTCTACCTTTCCGCCTGGAAATTCCCACATGCCCCCCAACAATCCATGCGGTGGACGTTGGGCGATTAATACTTGCTCATCCCGTTGTATGATCGCTGAGCTGACAATGTAGTGGGGGACCGGCTCTTTATTAAGTTTGACTGGGCGTTCGGCTTGCACGCCGAGAGAAAATGCTTTGCAGGTGTTATTAAGCGGGCATTCGGCGCAATTTGGTTGGCGTGGAGTGCAGATCAAAGCACCCAAGTCCATTAATGCCTGGTTGTATTCTCCTGCTTGATCAGGGGGCAGGTGAGCGTTGGCGAGTTCCCATAAACGCTTTTCGCCTGCCTGTGAACGAGCGGGTTGGCGGACATCGAAAACACGGGCTAGTACCCGGCGAATGTTGCCATCCAATGCCGGTTCATCCATCCCAAAGGCAATCGATGCGATCGCGCCGGCGGTATAACGACCTATACCTGGCAGACGGCGCAAATGCCTTACATCTTGAGGAAGTTTTCCCCCTAATTCATTCATCACGATCTGGGCTGCCTGGTGAAGATTGCGGGGGCGCGAGTAATAGCCCAAACCTTCCCACACAGTTAATACCTCCTGTTGGGAAGCAAGTGCCAGTGAAGCAAGCGTTGGGAAACGCTCCATCCAACGTTCATAATAAGGGATCACCGTCTCCACACGTGTCTGCTGGAGCATGACCTCGGAAATCCAAACTGTGTATGGGTTGGGATGTTCGCGCCAAGGTAAACAGCGAGCGTGTTCCTGATACCAATTGAGCAGACGAACTGCCAATGAGGTAGACATTCAGAGTTTCAATCTTGGGTTATGGAAATTAATCGAGTGAACTTACCACTGGTCGGATATACCTAGAACCAGTGATCGAAATTCACTGATTACATTTGAAAACCCTTCCGGGCTGGGACGACTTTATATGAAAAATCAGTAACAAAATTAAGCAGGCGTTCGGTTAAGGCTAACCACTCCGTTGAATCTAACAAAATATTCAGGTTTTGTCGGTCATCGATCTCTGCCCCGGCGATGATCTGGGGATGGTTTCCATACATTGTAAACCAGGCATCCGTGGGCTCTAAACCCAAGCGTTGAATACCTGGTACCCACTCGCGAACCACGAACTCAAAGTATTCCTGTTCTCGACCAGGCAGGATATCCCAAGACATGATTAACTTGACAGCCACATTCATTCTCCTGGTATTCCTAGTGGTTGTGTTCCAGCACTACGACCCGGGCTTCGCTGGGTACAGATGTGCGAGTGATTTTCAAGGAAGGGATTGGTTCGACTTTCCCTACGCCCATCTCCTTCAGAAACCTGTTGAGTGGGGCTAATTTCAGGTTGCTCTCAGGGACTTGGTAGTGCATTGGGATGACAATTCCTGGCTCTAGCAGGCTGACGATCTCCGCCGCTTTGGATGCATTTAAACTCTTACCACCACCAACAGGAACCAGGACAACATTTACACCGCCCAGGTTTTCGATTTCTGTTTGGCTGGGGACTCTTTGTAAATCGCCCAAATGAGCCACGGTTATGCCATCATAATCAAAAACATACAACGTGTTGCGCAGCTCGTTTGTTGATCGGTTTCCCTTCCTGTTTGTCTGCACGCCTGTGATGAATACACCCCCAATCTCAAACTCGCCAGGACCCGTGATGACTCGCGTGCGCCCCTTTACGGAGGTGACGAAATTATGTCCAGGTGCATCATGGCTGACGGTGACGATTTCACCTCGCAGCTTTAAAGGCGCGAAGCCAACAAATTTGTGATCGTACGGGTCGATGACCACGGTGGCCATGCCCCGTTCTGTTAGCCGAAAACAAGAAAGACCGTGCCAAATAATTTCCATTCAACCTCCTGAAAACTTGCCCCATGATTATACATCATTGAGGTGTGCACGTATAATATCCACATGGCATCAAGCACCAGACCAACCATGAGAGAACATGTCCGTGGTGGGGGTAAGGTCATCCAGAAAGAACCCTCAGCGTGGCGTTTGGAGATCCCTTCGGGTCCATCCGGTAAATACCACCTGGCACAGCTGGATGATTATGGGGGATTATCACGGCGATCATTTCCTTGGACCCCACCATTTAATCTGAGCTTGAGAGCGCGTGCATCTGCAAAGGTGATACCCGGCACTTGGGGTGTTGGTCTCTGGAATGATCCTTTTGGTACTGCATTGGTCCAAGGAAGCGAGGTGCGCTTCCCAACATTGCCAAATACAGCCTGGTTTTTCTTCGCTTCCCCACCTAATTACCTCTCCTTGCGGGATGATCTTCCTGGGAATGGACAAATGGCAGCTACCTTTCGCTCGCCAGGTAAACTGCCTCCAATACTGATCGTTAGCATACCACTGCTACCCATGATCATCCTGCCTCCTGTTGCCCGATGGATGCGCCGATTGGCCAGGCGCTACGTTCACCAGGACACAGTTGAATTTGGTCTGGATCCTACTGAATGGCACAAATATGAGATTGATTGGCGACCGGATGGAGTTGGATTCCTGCTTGATGGGCAGGTTCTTAAGGAGATGAAGATACACCCCAGAGGACCTCTTGGTCTGGTGATCTGGATAGACAACCAGTATGCCAGCTTGCCTCCCGATGGACATTTGGGATACGGAACCCTTGCAAATGATCAGCCGGCTTGGTTAGAGCTGGAGGACCTGAATTTAGGCTCTGCTTGACAATCCCAGATGGCGCGGTTAAAATTACGCTGCGTGGATAACAGACGCTGGACGTTAAGGCCGAGATAGCTCAGTTGGTAGAGCACGCGACTGAAAATCGCGGTGTCGCCAGTTCGATTCTGGCTCTCGGCACCTCTCGGTCTGACGGTCAGGCCATCTATGCGGGTGTAGTTCAGTTGGTAGAACGTCTCCTTGCCAAGGAGAAGGTCGTGGGTTCGAGTCCCATCGCCCGCTCTGGAATAGAGATAGATGAATGGCGATTGCTGATTGGTATTCCTCAATCAGCAATCTTGATCTAAGCTCCGGGTTCCTTTGGCGACGTGGCCAAGTGGAAAGGCAAGGGTCTGCAAAACCCTGATCACGGGTTCAAATCCCGTCGTCGCCTCTGAAATACCCCCAATACGGGGGTATTTTTCTATGCAGGTGCTTTGTCAGCTCAAACTTATATTTATTACCAGGATCTAATAAAATATACTCCCCACCGTATGGGCAAGCTTGCTCATCAAAAATATTGAATATAAATAACGATCGAATTTTGGTGATGGTTTAAAATTGGGGGAATTGCTATCTGTGAACCCCAGGCAGAAAGACATGATGGATTCGGGTATCCACTACCATCAATGTGATCTGAGAAGTATGTGGAGATCCTGCTACAGAGGATGGATCAGTGACATTAATAATGATTTCACCTGTATAGGTGTTTACCTTATTTTGATCGAAATTATCTGGTGTGATCTGGATTGAAGTTGGTGTGGTTCCATTTCCTGGATCGGCAGAAAAGAAAGAGCCCAAATTTGTCACTTGCCAGGTTAAGGGATCGTTATTGCCGACATTTGTCGGTGAGAAACCCTGATTAGGTGGATAGAGCTTTTGGTCTGGGATACTATATAAGAAAACTAAATTCTCAGGAAGATTTCCCAGGATTGGGGTGGGGCTGGCGTCGATCTCTGTTC
>DAOVCZ010000060.1 GCA_030669775.1 Chloroflexota bacterium
GCGTGTCTGGACGAACAAAAGCGGAATATGGCTCATCTTTAGCTGCTGCGTGAAGCATCTCTGGACCATAATCACTGGTTCCACCACTCGGAATGGTGAATGCGCTGATTAACCCTGGGAAACGTACGGATCGAAAATCTAGCATTTGTGGAGATTCTGCTGCCAGCTGCCGGTAATTTCTGCTGAAATATGTACCTAACATTTCACAGTACAGTTTATTGCAGCCATACATGGTTATTGGATAGTTCCATTCCCACTCGCGAACCCTAGAAAACTGAGATTTTGTCTCTAAATCAGGCATTCCATAGGCGGCGATTGAGCTGGGGAAGATGAACATTACTGGATCTCCCCGCCATTCCGATTGTTCGGCGGCTAATTGTAGTAGACTCATCGTTCCTTCCACATTCACCTGGTGCGCGGCTGCCGGTGTAAATTCCGCTCGGGTGGAGAGTAAAGCAGCCATGTGGAAAATGGTTTCGATTTCATATTCGCTGATCAAACGATTCAGTAAAGATTTATCCAGGATATCACCTTGAATGTGAAATGAATATCGGCTGTATTCCGCAGGCAGTGGGCGGATATCCAAAGTAAGAAGATCCTTATTCCCTAACTCAGCCAGATTCTTAACTAGAGCCAGACCGACCTCGCCGCTGACCCCAGTGATCAATGTGACCTTCTTGCGCATTGAGACCTCCATGAAAATGGTAATCTGCGATAGTTGGTTAGATAATTTCGACGACTTGTTCTCGTTCTGGACCAACTGAAACCAGTCGAACTTGAATCCCAATCAGTTCCTCGATTCTTAAGATATAAGCTCGCGCATTTGGTGGCAGGTTTTCCCAATGGCGGGCAGTTCGAATATCCTCCTGCCAGCCAGGAAGCTCTTCGTAAATGGGTTCGAATCCAGAAAGATCACTTGGGCCGTAAGGTAGATTTGTTATTTCGTGTTCGTTATTACGATAACCTGTGCAGATTAGAATTTTTTCGAATCCTGATAAGATATCGAGTTTAGTGAGTGCGAGTTCAGTCACACCGTTAATCCGGATAGCATAACGCAGCAACACCAGGTCTAGCCAACCAACTCTTCTTGGACGTCCAGTAATAGTTCCAAATTCATCCCAGGGATGTTCGCCAGTTCCACGTAGACGTTGAGCCAAGTCACCTTCTAACTCCGTTGGGAAAGGTCCCGAACCAACGCGTGTTTGAAAGGCTTTCGTCACCCCGATCACACGCTCTTCATAACCCAATCCCAGTCCAAGACCGATCAAAGCTCCTGCCGCGGTGGGTGTTGAACTGGTTACGAAAGGATAAGTTCCATGGTCGAGATCAAGCAATGTCCCCTGGGCGCCTTCCGCAAGAACTCGACAACCCTGGCGCAATGCCTTGGTCAGCAAGATGGAAACGTCGCTAATATATGGAGCGATTTGAATTGCATTTTGAAGTAAATCATCCGAAACACGCGGCGCGTCCAGCGGCTCAGTCTGGTATAGCTTGGTTAATTGTCGATTGATATTTTTCACATGGTCTTCTACAGCGAGTTTAAATCTCTCCATGTTGAGCATATCCACCAAACGTAAGCCCTGGCGTGAGACTTTGCTCGTATAGGCAGGACCGATACCTCTTAAAGTTGTGCCGATCTTGGCATTACCACGCGCGGCCTCTTGTGCCCGATCGAGAGCTAAATGCGCTGGTGTGATTAGATGAGCAGCAAAGGAGAGGTGTAAACGTTTGGGAGAGATTTGGATACCGGAATCGATCAAGGTTTGAATTTCAGTTAACAATATTGTTGGATTGATTACGACACCATTCCCGATCACACCAATCGTGTGAGGCTGGACAATACCTGAAGGGATTAATTGAAGTTTGAAGGTTTGTGGGCCGACATGAACGGTGTGCCCGGCGTTATCCCCTCCATTAAATCGAGCTACATAATCCGCTTCTGCCGCCAGCAGGTCTACAAAACGACCTTTCCCTTCATCCCCCCATTGAGTGCCAACGACTATATCTAATGGCATATCTTGCTCCGTTTCTGTTGTAAAATATGTCACACTATCAAATTTTGCGAATTCATTCTAGCATAAACAAACCCAAACGTAAATTAGCTGGTAGATCGAAGGATATCCAAAGTGATTTATGGAATATAACTAGAATAGGATTTCTGCATTATGAGGAGAAAAAGATGCTAAAAGTGGGCTACATTGGGTTAGGTTTAATGGGTAAGTCCATGGCAAGGAATATCTTAAAGGCAGGATTCCCCCTCGTGGTGCACAACCGCAGTCGTGAAGCGGTTGAAGAACTTTCCGCAGAAGGTGCCCAACCTGCCGCCTCGCCCTCAGATGTTGCAAATCAGGTGGATGTGGTGATAACTAATTTGCCTGATTCCCCGGATGTGGAGCAAGTAGCACTTGGAAGGGCTGGGATCATAGAAGGAGCTCGCAAAGGGCTTGTTTTTGTCGATAATTCGACCATAAAACCTGCCACTGCCCGATCGGTCGCTGAAAAATTGGGAGAGAAGGGTGTTTCGTGCCTGGATGCGCCTGTCAGTGGGGGTGATATTGGTGCCCAGCAAGGGACGTTGGTGATTATGGTTGGAGGACCGATCCAGGCTTTAGAGACTGTAAGACCTATCCTGGAAGCGATGGGAAAAACGATCACGCATGTCGGAGAAGCTGGAGCGGGACAGATTGCTAAAGCAGCCAACCAAATCATGGTCGCAGCCCAGATGGTTGCTCTGGGAGAGCTGCTGGTCTTTGCTCGAAAATCAGGGGCTGATCCTCAAAAAGTCGTCAGAGCCATCCAGGGTGGGGCGGCACAATGTTGGACCCTGGATGTCAAACCTCAACGCTTATTCGCTGGTAATCGAGAACCAGGATTCAAGGCTTATATGCAAGCTAAAGATCTCGGTATTGTTCTGGACACCGCTCGGTTGTATGGCATCCCATTGGTTTCCGCTTCAATCCACAACCAGCTATTCAATGCCATGCTCGAGATGGATATGAGCGAACTAGACAATTCTGCAGTGATTGGAGTAGTTGAGGCTTTAGCGAACATAACCTTATTGGAGGGTTAATATTGTTATAGCCAACGATTAAATACTTGAAATTAGGTATCTTGGGATATTGAATATCAACTTATTTCTGATATCATTAAAATTGGAAAAGCGGTAAATGTAACGATTTGTAGAATAGAAGACTACTTTACATTAAGTAACCTTCGAAGGAGATTTGATATTATGAATAGAAAGAGATCGCTGCGAGGCTTGATCCTGGTCAACCTATTAATTTTGGTCTTGATGTCTGCAGCAGTTCCGCTGCCGAATTCCGTAAATTTTGCATCAACAAGTGAGAAATCCGATTTAGTTGCATTGAAAGTCGAGAATGATTCGACAAGCTATGCATATTTGTGGTTGGATGGACCGGCATTTTATTACTTGGTGGTCAAGCCAGGTGAAACAAAAACATTTACAGTGAAGCGAGGTGAGTATGAAAAAGAAGTCAGCTATTGTGGGGCAAAAGATTCATCGACCATTGACTTAACCAAACATACCAAGTTGATTATGCCTGTATGCGGTGCGAATACAAGGCAATTGTCGAGCTCCCCTCACGTAGTCAACATTACAAATACGATAAAAATCGTGAAGGTCACTGTGACTAACGATTCCGAATCCAAAGTGCTGGCGATCCTCACCGGTCCTTCGACATATGTGTTTTCACTTGCTAAAGAAGAATCCAAGGATTACACAATTGCTAAAGGAGATTATGAGGTGCAGTATTTTGCGTGTGGCAAATATGGCGTCCGGGAATTCTCTGCATTTCACAACAGCGTTCTGAAACTAAAGTGCCCAAAGTAGCTATACTACTCTTGTCGAATTAATCTTAAATGGTATAATTAGGCCAATCTAGGTAGGAAACGCGTAGACCGGGACGAGTAACTGGTATCGAGTCCAACAGGGAGAAGTGTCCAAAGATTGAGAGTCACTTCAGGATATCAACCGGAGAAAACCACCCGTGAGCGGAACCCCTAACAGCTTTAGGAACTTAACGAAGCTTAGTAAGGGAAACGGAAGACTCCGTTAAAAGTCACACAAAGATAAGCCGCTGGCTTAATCTGGGTGGAACCGCGTGAAACATACTCTCGCCCCAGAAGGGCGAGAGTTTTCGTTTCCTAATTACAATAGAATATATGTTACGGTCATACAGCAGGAGGAAGATCATGTCAAAAGAACAACAAGTGAGATACGAGGAGAGCAATCTTTACCGCATCCGCCATTCAGCCGCACACGTCATGGCGCAAGCTGTGATCGAGATGTTTCCGGATGGGAAGGTCGCCATAGGACCACCCATTGAAGACGGATTTTATTATGACTTTGATTTACCTCGTCCCCTAACTCCAGAAGATTTGGAAGTATTAGAAAAGAGAATGCGAGAAATCATTGCCGGAGATTATCAATTTGAGAAACGGGTGCTCCAGGCTGATGAAGCCCGTCAATTATTCGCTGATCAACCTTACAAGCTGGAATTGATCGATGGTCTTGAGCAGGGTGGATTTGACGAGTATGGAGAACCTTTGGAGGAAAAACCAGAGATCTCCATTTATAAGCAGGACCAGTTTGTGGACCTGTGTCGAGGTCCACATGTTGCGAACACTGGAAAGATCAATCCAGACGCCATTAAACTGCTTACCATTGCAGGCGCTTACTGGCGAGGCGATGAACAGCGACCCATGCTGCAGCGAATTTACGGGACAGCCTGGGAATCGGCCGATGATCTTGAACAATACCTTTGGAAGCTGGAGGAAGCGTCCAAGCGTGACCACCGCCGCCTGGGAAGAGATCTCGATTTGTTCAGTGTTAGTGAGGAGGTAGGTCCAGGTCTGATCTTATGGCATCCCAAAGGAGGCATGGTGCGTAAACTTGCCGAGGATTACTGCCAAGAAGAGCATGAGATCGGTGGGTACGAATTTGTCTATTCACCACACATAGGAAAGGCTCACCTTTGGGAGACAAGTGGACATCTGGATTGGTACAAGGAAAATATGTATTCTCCCTTGGACATTGAAGGACAGGAATATTATCTGAAGCCGATGAACTGCCCATTTCATGTTGAGATCTATAAAAGTCGAACTCGATCATATAGAGATCTCCCGCTCAGATATGCTGAATGGGGCACTGTGTACCGCTATGAACGCAGTGGTGTGCTGCACGGATTACTTCGGGTGAGAGGGTTCACCCAGGATGATGCACATTTGTTTGTCAGACCAGACCAAATGCCTGAAGAGATCGATCGGGTTCTAGATTTCAGCTTAAATATCTTGCGTGCGTTTGGTTTCAAGGATTTTCAAGCTTATCTTTCAACGCGCAGCCCAGAAAAAGCTGCTGGTACAGCCGAGCAATGGGAAGCACCGACAGAGGCATTACGCAATGCATTAGAGAGAGCAGAAATTGAATACCGGGTTGACGAAGGTGAAGCAACATTTTATGGGCCAAAAATCGACCTAAAGGTACGTGATGCGCTTGGACGTGAGTGGCAGCTGAGTACGATCCAGTTTGATTTCACTTTGCCGGAGCGTTTTGATTTGGTTTTTGTGGGTGAAGATGGCCAGGATCATCGCCCGTATATGATCCATCGTGCATTGCTTGGTTCGATGGAACGCTTTATGGGAGTTCTGATCGAGCATTTTGCCGGGGCTTTCCCGGTCTGGTTAGCTCCTGTGCAGGCAGTATTGATACCCATCGCTGACCGCCATTTCGATTACGCTCATAAGGTGGCTGGAATTCTCGGTGAAGCTGGTATACGCATCGAAGTAGACCAACGTGGCGAACGTATGAACGCGAAAATCCGAGATGCTCAGAATCAAAAAATCCCGTATATGTTGGTGATTGGCGACCGGGAGGTAGAAGCGGAATCAGTTTCCGTCAGGCTTAGGTCGGAAGAAAATCTAGGAGCAATGCCAGTGGATGGATTTCTTGCGCTGGCAAATAAAGAGATCGTAGAACGTGTCTAGTCGTTGACAAGAAGGCTTCGTGGTTGACGATTCCGTTAGATTTATGGTATCATGCGCACGTCTAGGTAAAGAACAAGAACTAAAAAGGAGTGCAATATTAGCTCATCACAATTCCGGGTAAATAATTCCATTCGCGTCCCTCAAGTACGTTTGATTGATGCTAGCGGAGAAAATGTTGGCGTTATTGCAACTGAGGAAGCATTTCGCATCGCCCGAGAAGCTGACCTTGACCTGGTCGAGGTAGCTCCCAACGCAGAACCACCTGTTTGCCGGGTGATGGATTACGGAAAGTTTCTTTACGAGCGAACGAAGAAGGAGCGAGAAGCACGCAAAGCCCAAGTTAAAGTTGAGATCAAAGAAATACGACTTCGACCGAAAACAACTGAGCACCATCGCGGTTTCAAGGTTCGCGATGCCCGGCGATGGCTCGGAAATGGAATGAAAGTAAAGGTCCGCATTCGCTTCAGAGGCCGAGAGATCACTTATCCGGAAATTGCGCTAGATGACCTGAGATCAATCGCAGAAGAATTATCTGACGTCGCTGTTGTTGAGCAGAATCCTTCTCTGGAAGGGAACAGCATGCTGATGGTCTTGGCGCCAGCGAAAACAAAGAAGAAATAATTAACAGTTACGATCAAGGAAGTACAAACTAACATTTGCTACGAATATCCGCGGATGGAGTTTAGTTCGCGGAATTGTGTGTGAGAGGAGTTACCAAAGTGCCGCGTAAGAAAAGAACTGGCAAATACAAGTTAAAGACCCATAAGGCTACCTCAAAAAGGTTCCGTCTGACCGGAAGCGGAAAACTGGTACGCACGAAAGGTGGTAAAAGCCACCGGCGATATGTGACATCTAAACGAACCAAAAGGTTGTTCACAGAGATGATCCCAGTTAAAGGCCGAGGGATCAAGAAGCGCGTTCAGCGTTTGGCCCCAAACCTGAAGAAAAGTGATTAGCAATTCAGGCGTTTAATAATAATTCGCGGTTGTTGGGTGTGTGCAACGAGTTAATTTCGTGCAGTAGTTGGCACGGGTACTGGCGCTCAACGGATCGCAGGAGTGTAAAGAATGGCAAGAGTAAAAACCGGACCTCATCGCCGGCGGCATCATAAAAAAGTCCTCAAGATGACCAAGGGTCAATTCAACTCCCGTCATCGCTTGTTCCGCATAGCCAATGAAGCTATGTTGAAGAGTTTATGGTATTCCTATCGAGATCGGCGGAATCGAAAGCGTGATTTACGCCGCTTGTGGATCGCTCGAATTAACGCAGCTGCCAGGATGAATGGCATCACATACAGCCGCTTGATTCATAAAATGAAGCAATCTGAGATCACATTGAATCGTAAGATGTTGGCAGACCTGGCTGTGCGCGATCCCCAAGCATTTTCAGCTGTTGTCGAAAAAGCTCAAGCAAGCTAATTCAATTTAATCAATCAATAATGGAGTAAATCTAGGTGGATACTCATCCGCCCAGTTTGTGTTTAAGACCAGTTATAAAATTAAAACAGCGGTCATAGTGAAGTGTGGGTGTCAGCGCATGTGGTTGATCTATGGCGCGTTGACTTCACCAGGTGGAGGTGCTACAATCGCCGCAGAGGTAGCATGAACCAGGTAATCAAAGATCAAATGTTTGATTCCGGGCAACATTTAATGCTCATCCAGGGTGACATCACTGAAGAGCGTGTGGATGCGATCGTCAATGCTGCCAATGCTCGACTCCAACATGGGGGCGGAGTAGCCAGCGCGATTGCCAGTCGAGGAGGTCCTCAGATCCAGATCGAGAGCGATGCCTGGGTGCGGAAGAATGGTCTAGTAAAGCCTGAATCACCTGCTTATACCAGTGGAGGAAATCTCCCCTGCCGGTATGTGATCCATGCTGTTGGTCCTGTGTGGGGTGAGGGGGAGGAGGATCGAAAACTAAGCGAAGCGATCCGTGGGGCAGTTAAGTTGGGCGATCAATTAGGGCTGATTTCAATTTCATTCCCTGCAATATCTACGGGGATTTACGGTTTTCCAATCGAACGCGCAGCAAGAATAAACCTCGATGTTTTCAAAGAATTTTTCAGCTCTAATGAAGATTCAAACATAAGTGTAGCCCGCCTAACGCTCTTCGATCAATCATCCTTAGATGTCTTCCTCCAGGTTTGGGATTCCATATTCGATTCGCCATCACAACCAAGATAGATCGAATCTTTATTAACTACCATTAGCCGAGATGATCACTTCCTCCAAGAATCCAAAAGCCCAATGGGTACGCCGCCTTCAGAAGAAGGTGAAAGAAAGGCAGGCCGATGGTGTATTTGTAATAGAGGGTGTTCGTTTACTAGAAGAAGGATTGAATTCTGGATGGCATGTTAAATCCATCTTCTATACCGATGACCTTGGTAAACGGGGGATGAAGCTAGTGAGGGCGTTTCAGGACAGTGACACGAAGGTTGAGGTTATCAGTGAGAATGTCATGCGAGCGATCAGTGATACGCAGAACCCACAAGGTATCCTGGCAGTATTCGAAATGCGCTCAATTCCTTTGCCGGAAGGTCTAAATTATTTGCTTATACTGGACCAAATACGAGAACCAGGAAATCTTGGGACAATCCTCCGCTCTGCTGCAGCAGCCGGTGTTCAGGCGGTTTTCCTATCCACTGGAACTGTGGATCCATTTTCTCCGAAGGTTTTACGGGCAGGAATGGGAGCACATTTTACATTACCGGTTCACCTTGCTAATTGGAATGAGATCGAATCTCAGATCAAGCACTCAAAATTACACTCATACCTGGCCTCAGTCGATGGCGGAAAGGTCTACCACCAAACCGATTTCCGTCATCCATTGGCCCTGATCATCGGTGGAGAGGCAGATGGTGCCAGTCATACAGCCTACAAAGCATCCGATTCGTTAATTCATATCCCTATGTATGGGGAAGTCGAATCATTAAATGCCTCGGTAGCTGCTGGAATTCTGCTTTTTGAAATTGCTCGGCAAAGAGAGTTTCTTTCATGAAAATACGCTCAATTACATATTTCGATAATTTGCAGTGGCCGCTAGATCAGGAACGTATCCGGCAAGCTCTCGAATTTATCCCAATCGCCCAGAGCACTTTCCAAGCAGGAGGATTTGAGGTGCAAACCACCCGCCTGGCAACTCCTCCTTTCCCATTAATTCTGGGAGAAAAAACGGCTCAGGAGGCAATGAATTTTGCGGAAACCATAGAAGAGCGATTAATATCTGTTGGTTTCGACTATGTTTCGATCGGTCCAGCCCTACCGGAATACCCTATGAGTTATGAGATCCTGCCGGAAATCTT
>DAOVCZ010000269.1 GCA_030669775.1 Chloroflexota bacterium
TATCTTATGTTGATTCCCTTGTTGAGTACTTGCTCACAGTCATCCGATCCACAGGTGATTTCGACGCAGGTTGAGCTGCCTTCTCCTTCCGACGATGGATTCCCGCGGGTTGATGGTTCCACATCGACAGCCCCACTGGGAGCGATGATCGTTTGTACCATGATGGAGATCCCTTGTGAGTGGGTCACGTTTGTTGATGGAAACAGGTACTTAATGCCAGACTTGACGGGTTATCAAGGTGATTTCCCCGGTATTGGTCATCATGGTACCCATTCTGCTTATCTCAATCTGATCAATGGTGAGGCGGATTTGATCCTGGTTGCCAGATCGCTTTCCATGGAGGAGCTTAAGCTTGCTCAACTTTTTGGAGTTGAATTTGACATCCGACCGGTTACATTGGATGCATTTGTCTTTATCGCTAATGAAAACAATCCTGTTGATGGGCACTCGTTGAATGAAATCCAGCACATTAATACTGGTGAACTGACCAATTGGGACCAGGTAGGTGGCCCACAGGGAGAAATCCACCCCTCCCAGCGTGATGAGCAATCAGGCAGCCAGCAGCTGATGTTGTCACTGGTCATGAAAGACCTTCCCATGGTCGATGCCCCTTTACTTGTCCTGTTGAAGATGATCGCGCCTTTCTACGCCATCTCTGACGATCCACTGGGCATCGGTTACTCAGTTTACTATTATGAAGAGAACATGGCGCCCAACGAGAAGATAAAATTGTTGGCTGTTGATGGGATCAAGCCAGATCATGTGTCGATTCAAACGCGTCAATATCCTTTTACTACCGAAGTTTACATGGTTGTGCTTGCAGATTCACCTCCCACGAGTACCAACATGAGCTTAAGGGATTGGTTGCTTTCACCAGCTGGTCAAGAAATTGTCGAGCAAAACGGTTATGTCCCTATTCAGGATTGACTGGTCTCTCCCAAAATGCGTATTCATCTCACTCAGGATCGCGGTCTCGCCGGTCATCTGCATCGGATTGACCAAAGAGGCGCCGCAGCTCCTCTTCCCAGACGTCGTCCAGAGGGGTGAACGGGGTTGCTACAAATTCTTCCGAAAGACGGTTTAAATAATCGCGTACACCTAGCTGGGGAGCTTCGCCATCCAGCTCCTCAATTTTGGAATCAAATAATTCGATCAGCTCTTTGCTCTTATCCTCCAGATCGGTCAAATCCAGTTCCAGCTGGAGCATGTGGTTGATACGCTGCATGATCCCCAACCAGGCCATAAAATCATTCTCGATGCGGATAGAATTGGCAACTTGCGAGACGCTGGAGAAATCGTAAGCCGGTACAAAAGCATAAAACGAGACATATTCGATACCTTGCTCACCTGCACGGCGGCAAATATAAGACCCGACGCTAGCCCCACCATGATAATCTGAAAGGTTGACGGCGATAGCTTGCAGCTCCTCTTTCAATTCTGGCAGACTGTAGGTAGATGAGATCATGCGGTCCTTGTTATAGGGCAGCTCACCGTAAACTCCACCCAAACCAATAATGCGTTTGACACCTAATGTACTTGCAATATGCAGAAAAGCCTGGGCATAGCGTTCAATACCCATTTGAGGTTCATCCCCGAGAAAGATAAGCAGCCCATGCTGGTTGTGTTCCGCATAATACAAATCGTTGTGTTGGGTTTCAAGTGATTCGGGATAGCCCTGGTCAAACTTGACGACTGGGCGCACCAGATCATGTGTGCCAGGGATTTGGAACAGGTAGAAATCGTCCGACTGGATGGAACCTATTTTTCGAGCACCGGTTTGCTCGATCAGGTATTGAGGCAGACCGGATGAAGTTGAACCTGCGTCAGCCCACTGCCGCCAACCTGCTATCATATAAATTTCTTCTGCTTTGGGATGCTCCCGAATCTTTACTGCGTCCGACATGAACAAAGCCTCCGCTTGAATCTTATAAGTAAATCATTCTTTTGGTCTGGAATTGGTTGACCAATATGATTAGTAATCTGATAATACCAGGATTATCCAGTCCTCGTATTTATCATGCCAGCATAATCCATTTTGGATGATTTATGTAGGATATTCATATTATAACCACAGATGAGATCATCGTGGTTTGTCCGCTGCCTGGCATTCAATCATCTATTCAAGTAAATATTAATTGATCTGGTTCCTGGTTAGAACGCTCCAGCGTTGGAACCAAAATACGGTTCTCGTGAGATTCTGAATAATAAAAGCTTGCCAATTGATGGTTAACAACTGGTATGATCTAGTACCTTCTCAAGAAATTTACCCAGTGAGGTAAAGGTAAAAAGGGTTGATCCCAGACCGCTTAATGCGTAGTCAGTAAAGGATCTTTGAGAATCTGGATAAGGAGTTATATGCAGACCAGGTCACGCATTAGAAAGATATCTTCAACTTGGTTACTATTTCCATTGCTGTTCATTATTATGGGTTGCAGCGGAAATATAAATTTTTTTGTCTTCGCCACCCCGACAACAACAGCCACCATAACGGCCGCCAGAACAAGAACTCCAACACCTCCACCCTCGCCATCAGCGGTTCCTACTGCCACCCCCACCTCAACTGCCACCCAAACATCAACATATACTGTCACCCTCACACCGACGATTACTTCAACCCCAACCATTACTCCCACACCGACCTTTGATTTCCCTGATGTGACCGTGCTGATGCAGGCGAACTGTCGCTATGGTCCGGGCACTGCATATCTTTACGCCCATGGTCTTTACGAAGGGGATCACGGAGAGGTTAATGGTCGAAATTACTCTGGCACTTGGCTCTGGATCAAGCCTGATAACATGGATTGGCATTGTTGGGTAGCGGCTTCTGTGGTTGAAGTGCAGGGGGATATCCGTACAGTCGTGGTTCACCATTCAAGTCTACCCCATTCGTCATTGTACGGACCACCTGGAAATGTCAGCGCCTCGCGAGATGGCGAGCGTGTAGTTGTATCCTGGG
>DAOVCZ010000120.1 GCA_030669775.1 Chloroflexota bacterium
CCCTAATTCTTTTGCTGTATCGAGTACGCCGTTTGTTTCAATTTTGCGATAAAGCAGGCTGTACTGCACCTGGTTTACCGCTAATGGTAAACCATGTTTCGCAAGCGCGTCATGTGCTCGTCTCATTTGATCCACATTGAAATTGCTCACCCCCACCGATCGTATCTTCCCTTCTTCCGCCAGATCAGCCATGGCATTCATTTCAGCTTCCGGCGAGGAGAATCCCCAGGGTTGGTGAACCATGTACAGGTCGATAGTGTAACCATCTAAGCAGCATAAACGATCATCAATTGTGCGATAAATACTTTTTGCGGTTCTAAAGAGAGGGAACCACTTGGTCCCGATAATCACCTCATCATCTTGCATACCCAGCGTCTTCAGCGCCGCAGCTAATCCCCGCTCCGAATTCCCGCGACCATACATCTCAGCCGTGTCAAACCAATTTATGCCACCATCAAGTGCCGCTTTGATGATTGTGTTCATCTGATCTTGTGATAGGTCGGGGAATACCATGCCAAATATGCCGCTTCCCCCCGAGAACTGCATAACGCCCAGTCCAATCGGCGTAATCTGCATACCGGTCAGTCCGAGGGGTCGTTTTTGTGAGGAATTATTGTTCGCCAAATCTACTCCTGTGGATTACCAATATCAACCTGTTGATTAAAATTCTGGGCTATCTCTATTCCATACCTTGCCGGACGCGTACTCGCCCAAAATGCCAGGTAAAATTAGATTATCTCCCTTCACTACTTAATCTAAAACCTTATTTCCAGCTGAAATGTTTCCAGCGCGGCACCATTCTATCAAAGAATCAAGATGTGTTATTAATGGTGGTAAATAATCCACCAGCAGCAGCTGCCAATGCGCGATCATGGAAAATATTACTGCTGGAATAATAATTAATCAGTTTCGGTATTGATGTCCTTTTACCCCCCACCGGCTTAATATATACAATTCTATTCCCAGCTGTCATTTCTAGCCCCCATGAGAGGGCACGATCTCAAAATCCATCATAAAGCTGTCATTGCGAACCCCTCCTGGGGTGAAGCAATCTCAACCTTCTATCTCCAAGCTGTTATTGCGAGCCCCTCCTGGGGTGAAGCAATCCTAACCTTCCAACACCAAACTGTCATTGCAAGCCCCTATTGGGAAGAAGCAATCTCAACCTTCCATCATGCTCCCCGGCACCAACACCAAGCTGTTCTTGCGTGCCCCTCCTGGGGGGAAGCAATCAAAAATCCTTTTCAGTCAGAATCAAAACTCCTGAGGTAAGCCGTCAGTCCCCCAAAACGCCCACAATAAACTCGACTACACGCAAGATTAAAAAAAAATCCCCTCATGCCCCATTCTCAACCACAAACAATATCCCATTCTCTGTAAGTTATTGATACGGGCAAGGGTTCCCATCCGCAACGAATGCTGTCAGGATCAGTACAATCACATTGTCCTGAGACCTGAATTTATTTCTTACTCTCCCAGGTCAAGAACCTGTCCATCACCCATAACTTGTCCATCACCCGTTGACAAAACAACACCTGTCGACTACAATCCTATCGCTTATTACGGACAATGTCAATATACAATATCCGAATTATGTTGTTAAAACAACAAAGGATCTCACATGGCGGATAACGGCAAAAAACTCGACCCGCGTATATTGCGCACCCGCAAACTCATCGAGAGCTCTTTCCTTGAATTGCTGGAAGAGGAAGACTTCCAATCAATTACCATTCAAGATATCACTGACCGGGCAACAATTAATCGTTCAACGTTCTATGCTCACTTTGATGATAAATATATGCTCTTCGATCACATCATCCGGCAAACCTTTATGCAGTCCATCAAGTCCAAAGTACTTTTATCCGCTGAATTTAGCATGAACAACCTGAGATCGCTGATTATCGCAGTTTGCGATTATTTGACCCGGCTAAATTGGCAATACCGTCCAACCGATTTACAGCTCAAACCGGTGATAGAAACCCAAGTTCAATCCCAGTTATACAAAATCTTGTTCAATTGGATCAAACCACTCGAGACAGATTTTGAGAATCTGAACCCAAGTTCTGAATTGACAGCCTCAATGTTAAGCTGGTCGATTTATGGCATCGGATTACAGTGTAGCCAACTTGGGGAATTGATCTCCGTAGAGGAGGTTGCTGACCAGGCTCTGGATTTATTATCTGGAACGTTATTCAGCTCACCATCTTTTGAATCAGTGGAAATGGCTTGATTTAAATCTCGCTCAAAGGAAATAATGAATTGTCCAAGCTGCCAATTTGAAAATCCAGATAGTGCCAAATACTGCTCGAATTGTGGCTCCCCCCTTCCATTGACCTGCTCGAATTGCGGTCATGTTAATCCGTCTGGCTCCAAATTCTGCAACAATTGCGGCAATAAATTGGACGGTGGTCAAGAGCTGAGTCCCAAATCCGCTCAATTACCCATCCTGGAGCGGCTTATCCCTGGCGAGCTGGCTGCCAAAGTCATCGCCTCCAGCGGTAAGGTCATGGATGGAGAACGGCGGGTTGCCACCATCCTCTTTTGCGATATCCAGGGTTCTACCAATGCCTCTGGACAAATGGACCCCGAGGATTGGGCTGAGATCATGAATGGTGCATTCGAGCACATGATCCAACCTGTGTACAAATATGAAGGGATTGTTGCACGACTGATGGGGGATGGTATTTTGGCTTTCTTCGGAGCGCCTATCGCCCATGAAGACGACCCTCAACGTGCAGTACTGGCAGGGTTAGAGATCACTGAAGGTGTCAATACCTACAATGATGACCTATTTAAGGAGAAAGGTCTCAGTCTCAATACCCGCGTGGGGATCAATACCGGCTTGGTTGTAGTGGGTGCAATAGGTTCCGACCTCCGCATGGAATACACGGCCATGGGTGATGCGATAAATTTAGCTGCCCGGATGGAACAGACTGCTCAACCAGGATCCGTTCAGATTTCCGCCGAAACACAGAATCTGGTTGCCCCGTTTTTCAAATTAGAAAGCCTTGGTACGATACAGGTCAAGGGAAAAGACCAGCCTGTAGAGGCATACAACGTGCTAGAACCCAAGACAACCGTTGGCCGGCTGCGGGGGATTGAAGGTCTAGAAGCACCTCTTATCGGCAGAGATAAAGAATTTGAGCAGCTGCAGGAAAGAATTAACGACCTACAACTTGGTCTCGGGGGAGTTGTCTGTATAGTCGGAGAAGCTGGCCTGGGAAAAAGCCGTCTGATAAGTGAATTGAAATCGCAATCACTAACCTCAAGTTCAATTCAATTCTATGAGACTTCCAGTCTGTCATATGAATCAAGACAGCCATATGGTCTTTTCAGACATCTTTTCCGCCATTTAATCAATGCAGGAAACGACGATAATCCCCAAATTCTCCGTGAAAAAATTAACATTCTTACGAAGGAAATCCCTCTCGAGGGGAGAGAGCAATTTCGCCGGGTGATCGAAACATTATTTAACCTTGATGCTGATCCAGACCAGCCGCCCTTAGAAGGAGAAGCTTTCAAAGGACTCCTGTACACATCAATGGCTTCATTCTGGCATCATAAGGCTTCCCAAAAACCTGTCGTCATGATATTTGATGACCTCCATTGGTCTGATCCAGCGTCAATTGGTCTTATTTTGCGTCTTCTTCCGCTCACCGATCAGCTGCCTTTGTTACTGCTATGCGCGATACGCCCCGATCGCGACTCACCCGGTTGGCAGGTCAGACAAATTGCAGAATCAGACTTCTCTCATCGCTACATCGAAATAAAGTTACAGCCCTTGACTTCTCATGATAGCGCTGAGTTGGTCGACAAGTTGTTGGCAATTTCTGATTTTCCATCCAATATGCGATCGCGAATCCTGGAAAAAACCGAAGGCAACCCTTTATTTGTTGAAGAAGTAGTGCGCACCCTCATCGATCAAGGTTTTGTGACACCATCTGAGAATGGGTCGCGATGGATGTCGAATAACCTTGAAAATCAAATCGAAATACCTGACAACCTGCAAACTTTGCTTCTCACCCGTATCGATAGTCTAGAAGAAAGCGCCCGTTGGATCTTGCAGCTGGCTGCAGTCATCGGTCGCACATTCTACTATCAAGTACTAGCCAGGTTGGTTGATGCCAGCCAAGGGCTTGATGAGCAGCTGCTGAATCTCCAACGTCATCAATTGATCCAGGAAACTGCTCGCGTACCAGAACTTGAATACATCTTCAAGCATGTCTTGGTTCAAGAAGTTGCTTACGGGACGATCTTACTTCGCAAAAAAAAGGATTTCCACTTCAAGGTAGGCGAAGCGCTGGAGCAGCTATATCCTGATCAAATTACTGAGTATGCTCCATTACTCGCCCATCACTTCGATCTGGCCGGGGAAGCGCAGCGGGCTTTAAAGTATTATCGCCTCGCTGGAGATGCTGCTTTTCGACTTCACGCAGCCGGAGAAGCGATCGATCATTATTCAAATGCTTTATTAATTCTGCTCAACCATGATTCCGTGCAGAACCAAAATGCAGCAGGAGACCAAGCAGAATTATTGATACATCTCTATCTTCGCCGCGGTCGGGCATTCGAATTGAACCAGCAATTTGAACAAGCTGCTGCTAACTACTCCGAAATGGAAACTTTGGCTCACGATTTAGATGATCCCAACCTCTTCTTGGCTTCTTTGGTGGCTATGCTCACCTTGCATTCCATCCCAGGACCCCAATTTGATCTAAAGCAGGCTACCAGATTGGCCAATCAAGCGCTCTCTTTAGCAAATCAGCTCAATGATCAGGTTTCTGAATCGAAAATCTATTGGAACTTGACCATATTAAACACAATGACCCGCCAATCTACGCAGGCCATCGATTATGCACAGCGTTCGATATCAATTGCCCGTGAATTGAACCTTGAAGAGCAGCTGGCTTATACCCTCAATGACTTGGCCAGGGCTCATTTAGGAAATGGAGATTTTGAACAGGCTAAAACCGTCTCGGATGAAGCGCAGGCCTTGTTCAAGAAAATGGGAGACCTGCCGATGGTGGCGGATAATATCCTCAACGCCGCCGAGAGAAATTTTATTCTGGGGAATTACGAACGCTCCTATGCCCAATACCAACAAATAGCCGACATAGCTACTTCAATTAACAACCAGTGGCTCCTCGCCTGGGGTTTAAACGGTATGGGCTACATCGCGTTGGATTACGGACAGGTCAGTAAAGGTATCGAGATGATCTCTGAAACGATCCAGATCGTCGACCGCATTGGGATAGATATGCTTGCAGCTGGCTCTCGGGCTCACCTGGCATATCTCTATACCATGCTTGGAGATCAGGAGCGTGGTAGCGTATTAGCTGACGAGGCATTAGCCATCACTCAATCAAAAAACTTTCCCCAACATTTCCTCACCTGGCCGTCAGCCACACTGGCTCGTGTTTGGTGTCATCTTGGCGACTTGGACGAATCCAAATCTATACTGGAAAATAGCTACCAGTATTACGATCCAGATGACTATATTATCTTATATCTAAAGCAGGTGCCTTTTGCTGATGCTGATCTCGCGCTTGCATCGGGAAATCCGCAGCATGCAATAAAAATTATGGATGAATTGATTTCCCAGCTGCGCGAGAAAAAGGTTCGCAGTTTGTTGCCTGAAGCTTTACGAATTAAAGGGCAGGCATTGCTTCTCAACAACCAACAGGATGATGCATTCAATTCTTTCCAGGAAGCGCGATTGGAAGCAGAGACATTGGGTGAGCGCAGAGAATATTGGAAAATCTTGTCTGAATTAGCCAAGCTCGAAAATCAAAAGGGGAATATTCCCCAGGCAGATCTGCTTCGCCATCAAGCCCAGGAAGTTGTCACCTATATCTCAGATCACATTGACGATCAAGAGCTGAGAACTTCGTTTACAGAATTATCAGAGATAAGGGAATTACTCGCGAATTAAATTTTAGGTTTCCCCTAAGCGTTTAGCAAATTCCAACCGCTGGAGATCGCCAGTCGTTCTTTATAACCCCAACTGGAAATAATCCTAAACTCTAATCCGCCACAGATTTCATCCACCGCGGGATTATTTTTCAACTCGGTCAATTTCCAAATGCGCTTCCCCGTCACACGGAGATTTCCCCAATCGAAAAACCTTGGGGAGCGTAA
>DAOVCZ010000240.1 GCA_030669775.1 Chloroflexota bacterium
AATTTCCCCATGATATTCTCGCGGTGTCTGGCGACGGTTTTTGGACTTATACTAAGTTGTTCGGCGATTTCCGCATTGCTGGTACCATCTGCCAGTAAGGTCAGCACTTCGTTTTCCCGGGGAGTTAATCCATTCAATGTGGCTTGGTTTTTAGGATGAAGTGATTGTGTCAGGTAGTCCTTTACCAGCAGCTTAGCCAATGACGGGTAAAGGTAGACCTCTCCCTGTGCAGTGACACGGATAGCTGTCAGCAGTTCCTCTGGTGCTGCTCTCTTCGGAACATAACCCGAGGCTCCTGCATCCAGCATCTTGAAAAAATACTCCTCATCCTCATGGATCGTTAGCGCCACCACCGCAGTGTCGGGTGCTAATTGCTTAATACTCCTTGTGGCATCGATCCCAGACATATCTGGGAGACCAATATCCATTAAAACCACATCTGGTTGCAGCCGCGATATCTGGTTGAGTGCATCACTGGCATTGTCTGCTTCACCAATTATTTCAATATCGCTCTCTCCTTCAAGGAGCATGCGCAAGCCAGTTCGCACCACAGCATGGTCATCAACTAACAACAAGCGTGTCTTCATTGTCTGTTTTCCTCAATCTGGCTATAAGGGATATACACATTTACACGGGTACCCGGTCCTGGGAAAGAGGCGATCTCGAATGTACCCCCTAATAAAGTTGCCCGTTCCTGCATACCTGCCAAACCCCAAGAAGGCCTGGCAGCGGATTGCATAGCCGCAGGATCGAAACCAACACCATCATCGATGACCTCTAATAGGACACCTTCCGTTGTATAAGTCAAGAGAACCGTGACCTGATTCGCAGCGCTGTGTTTGATCACATTGGTCAAAGCCTCCTGGGTTATGCGGAAGAGAGTGGTTTTCATCTCCATGGATAAATCAGGTTTTTCATCACGTATTGAAACGATCAGTTTGAGGGGCAGTCTTTTTTCGATCTCTCCAGCATACCAGCGTAGTGCAGCCCCCAATCCAAGATCGTCCAGGTGAGATGGTCGCAAATCAGCGATCAATCGCTGTAGCTCCAATAAAGAATGTTCGACTAACTGCTCAAGTTGCCGCAGGTTTGTTGTCGACTTATCACCGTCATTCTGAATTGAAGAAGCCACACCGCGCAATCCCAATCCAATGGCCGTCAAAGCTTGACCCGTTTCATCATGCAGCTCCCTGGCAATGCGTTTGCGCTCAGCCTCTTGTGCAGCCACAATCCTGCGCAGCATCTCACCACGCAAAGCCTCCCTTCTCTGCGCTTCCTCCAAACGGGCTGTTTGTAATTCGGCTATCCTACGCCGAGTTTCCACCTCGAATGATCGCAGCACCCGAATAATGAAGTACGCAATAAATACCGCCGCGATAGCTCTTAATACTTGGACTGGAAATCCAAACAATTGGTAGAACAAATCCTCGTGGATCACATTGGATGGTGGTAGGGGACTTTCCATCGGGAAAGTCTGCCCTGCTAAGCCATACCACAGGAAAGCGATTGCCGCCCACAGACTATCCCGGCCGAACTGCGCCATTCCAGCCCGACGGAATTCTCTTTGTTGCACGATCAATCCAGCACATGCTAATAAGGCAGCGGGAACTGCTAAGACATAGCGGGTCCAGGCATGGGCGACATGGATCAAATCCTGTTCGAGAGGGTATCTGCCACTGATGATCAACATTCCAAGTCCCCACAATGCGATCATCCCTAGTGGGACCAATAAGCTGTAACGTTGCGCTTGTTCACTTCTGGCAATTAAGAATACCCCGAACGCAGCTAAAGAAAGAAACGAGAAAGCCAGTATGGCTAAATCAATCCCCCTCCACAGTACTGGATAGGCATATTGACCTGGCAGGATTCCTTGCAGCTTCCACATCTCAAGCCATTCATGAGCACCATGTATAATCCCAAAGACAGCTAGGGGGCGAAAAGCGTGGCGTAAACGCTGATCTGATCCATGGGCTAATTCCAGCATGATCGCCATTCCCATGCTGAAGAATGCTAGACCGTAAAAGAAATAAATCAGGGAGATATATGGAGATTGCATTGTCCGGTTTAATTAATTCACGGATTTGGGACTGGAGTGGACATGTGGCTCACCATTTCAACTTCAGACTGGTGGACGAAATCCCGGAATTCACTTTGTAACCACCTCTCCTTGCAAAGATGAGGCCGTTTCATCCATCCGGCGTGCAGCTGAGACTAGTTCTTGGACCATTGGTCTTAGGGCTTGTCCGATCTCCGTCAGATACACCGAGCGTCCCTGACGCAGGAACAACTTTGTCCCAAAGTGCTTCTCCAAGTTGTTGATCGTTTGACTGATCGCCGGCTGCGAGAGATGCAATTGCCGCCAGACTGGCTGAGGTTTTCTGCCTCACTGGCTACGAGAAAGACCGCTAAATCGTTTAAATTAGGAAGGTCGCTGGGCATATTACCTCAATCATAAACTATTATCTACGAGCAAGAACACAAATTCAATAAGCAAACCTAATTGATAATTGGGATATTTCTTACTAAATATTATAGGTCGTTGTGTCTGTTTGGACAATTGATTTGTGTCACTTGTCAGCCTGACACATATCCCGTTAGGCAAAAGACCAAAGGCTCTAGCTGAATTTGTGAAATTTGGGTATTAATCAAGTTTCCACCATTAAATTAACTCTCTGAACATTGTTCAGTTGCTGGTGAGCATTGTCGTGTAAGAAAAATAGGGTGACCTTTAACCAGATCACCCAAATCATACGCCAATGTCAATAATTGTTATTGCGGTAAGAATCTCATCGTCCCCGCGTCCATCATGATATCGATGAAAAGCACTTCTCCCTGGCGGATATAAGCAACTGCATCATTTAGCAGTTGGATATACTCTTCTGAAAGAGGTTCTGGCGGACAGGCAGCCATGGTGGTGACCATGATCTCGATATCCAGCTGGCTTCCTTTAGCGGTGTAAGAACCGCTGGCGTTGTTGCAATCAGCCTGCAGGTTGACAACACCATCCGGGTGGAATTCGAGGGTGTAATTCGCCGGGATATCAGGATGGGTTATCGTGTCATTGTTCTCCAGGAACTCCAGCCACATCCATACATAACCAACTAAATCAGAGGCCTTGAATTTCAGGACTTCTTCACCGCTGTCATCTTGCATCACCATTACATCACCCAGAATTCGATAACTCGTCACAGATTCTAGCGCTTTCAAATATGCAGCCTCTTGATCCATGACCCCTTCAGGTTGTTCACAGAACATCATCGTCAGGGGTCCTAATTCAATTTCGATCATGTCTCCGTCGATTTGGTAGATTCCAGAGTAGTTGTTGCATCCCGCAGAACCACTCAAACTGCCATCCTCGTTAAAATATGCCATGATCTCAGTTCCATCAAGTATT
>DAOVCZ010000032.1 GCA_030669775.1 Chloroflexota bacterium
CCAATCCGGATCGTCAGCAAATAACTCCTGATATCCATGACGGATCATCCCTGTGCAAGAACCTGAGGGGATGACAATATCTCCGGGACAATTTTCTAAAATCCGGATAGTATTTTCAGCCATTTGGCGTGCTTGTGGTCGCATCCCGGCATTAAATGCCGGTTGGCCGCAACAGGTCTGGTTTCTAGGAAAATCAACTGTAACCCCAGAACGTTGAAGGACACGCACTACCGCTTCACCTGTTTCAGGATAGAGCGTATCGATAATACATGTAACGAATAACTGAGCAGTTCTAGCCACTGTTGATCCTATGGTCATTCCATGTGGTCAAATAAAGACTTTCTAACGCCAATGATTGTAAACCGCTCATGAAAATGACGCAAGTCAAATTTCTTTCAGGCTTGGAAAAACCTTACAAACCTTCGATTCTTACTGAAAAGTGGTAAGATTAACGCCGTTCGTCGAATTAATAATTATCGGGTCGCAACCACAATCCGGCAGCACCATTTACTCGGAGGGACTTTTCTCCGAGAATGCCATTCAGAACCCTGGTTGCGGCTTGTTGTTGGAAGAAGGATAATTAACTATGGAAACATACAAGGCGGAGATTCCGAACAATTTTCACTTACCACGTCGCATTAACCGTCTGGGAGAACTAGCCTACAATTTGTGGTGGACCTGGAATCCGGATGCACAGCGGCTTTTCATCGAAATTGACCGTGATTTATGGGAACGTACTAACCACAATCCGATCCGTTTTTTGAGCATAGTTCAACGCGCGCAACTCAATGCCGTTACACAAAACCATTATTACCTCGAATTTTACGATCGCATCTTCAGGGAATTCGATGAATATATGAATACCGAGGATACCTGGTGTTCCCGGCATCACCCTGAATATAACCACCGCCCTATTGCGTACTTCTCAACAGAATTTGGACTCCATGAAACTTTGCCGATTTATGCCGGTGGACTTGGGATTCTTTCCGGCGATCACCTCAAAGGAGCCAGCGATCTAGGGCTACCCTTGATCGCAGTTGGATTCTTGTACACCCATGGCTACTTCTCCCAACATATCACCGAGGATGGCTGGCAAGAAGCACATTATATCCGCCTGAATTTTTCAGAACTTCCGATCTTGCCGATCATGACCACAGATGGTGAACCATTGACGATTTCTGTGGAATTACCTGGACGCGAGGTAAAAGCCAGTCTATGGGTAATCCATGTTGGCAGGGTAAGGCTTTATTTGCTGGATAGTGATGTGGAAGGTAATTCAGTAAGCGACCGTGAATTAACTGCCCGCCTATACACCAGTGATTTAGACTCCCGTATCTCACAAGAGATCATCCTAGGTATCGGTGGTGTACGTGCACTGCGCGGTCTGGGTTATAACCCCAGCGTATGGCACCTGAACGAAGGGCATTCAGCCTTTTTAAATCTGGAACGCGCAAGAGAGATAATCGCATCAGGACATTCATTTGATGAAGCAAAAGACCAAATCTATGCTTCCAGTATATTTACTACTCATACTCCAGTTCCAGCAGGAAATGATGAGTTTCCGGAGTGGTTGATTGATAAATATTTCTCGAGTCTAATCCCAGAATTAGAATTAGATCGAGAGCAGTTCTTCAGCCTGGGGCGAAATCCTAATCCCTGGGGCAACACGTTCAGCATGCCAGTTCTGGCTATCCGGATGTCCCGTTACCGCAACGGTGTTTCCGAGCTCCACGGACAGGTTGCCCGTGATATGTGGCACCACCTTTGGCCAGATATGCGGGTTGATGACGTCCCTATTACATACATCACCAATGGTGTTCATTCCGGTTCCTGGCTCGCCCGCCGACTCCGTAATCTCCTTGACCATTACATGGGTGATAATTGGATGGATGCCCTTGACGAAAACCAAGTCTGGGACGCTGTGGAAAAAATCCCTGATGCTGAGTTGTGGGCTATCAGGCGGCATTTGAAGCGGAAACTGGTTTATTACATGCGTGAACGGGCGCGCGACCAATGGTTGAACGGAGGCATTCATCCAGTGCAGGTAGTTGCCTCAGGTGTGCTCCTCGATCCCTATGCTTTGACCATCGGGTTTGCGCGCCGTTTTGCCACTTACAAACGCGCCAATTTGATCTTACGTGATCTCGACAGACTGCTGGATATTATCAACCGCCCAAATATGCCGGTTCAAATCATCTTTGCTGGGAAATCTCATCCGGCAGATGAACCCGGGAAGATGTTAATCCAGGAAGTTTACCGCATAGTAAAGAAGGCAGAGAATGGTGGGCGCCTGGTGTTCTTAGAAGATTATGATATGAATCTTGCCCGCTACCTGCTCCAGGGCGTAGACGTGTGGTTGAACACACCCCGGCGACCGTATGAGGCTTCCGGAACTTCAGGGATGAAAGCCGCGATGAATGGCGTATTAAATTTCTCAGTCCTTGATGGCTGGTGGCGGGAAGGATACAACGGTAAAAACGGGTGGGCTATCGGTAGAGATGTTGATTATGAAAATCCGAATCAACAGGATGAAGAGGACGCAATCAGCCTTTATGACATCCTGGAGTCCCAGATCATCCCCCTCTACTACAAGAAGCGCTCCTCAGATGGACTGCCTGGTGAATGGATTGATATGATGAAGGAATCGATCCGCACCCTTTCACCGCAGTTCAGCACGCGCAGGATGGTCAAGGAATACGTCGAACAGCTCTACGTACAAGCTTTGGAAACCGATAAAATCGAATACGATATTCACGATTGATTAGACTATGGAATTATTATTGTCACCTCAAGCCTGGCTCAGCGCTGGGCTGATCTTTTCTCTGCGCGTAACAGACATGACCCTGGATACGCTGCGCGTGTTATTTGTTATGCGGGGTCGCAAGTCCATCGCTTGGATTCTGGGATTTTTCCAGGCTACAGTATTTGTAATCGCCATCACCTCGGTATTACGCGATCTGACCAATCCACTGAACATAATTGGATATGCTGCTGGATTTGCCACAGGAGTTGTCGTCGGGATGGCTATTGAAGAACGTTTAGCGATCGGTCATGTGCATATGCGCATCATCAGTTCTCGACTGGGGTCAGGCATCACTGAAAAATTGCGCTTTGAAGGTTACGCTGTGACCGAAGTGCCAGCTCGTGGGAAAGATGGTATGGTCACCATGTTGAACTGCAGCGTTTTGCGTAAGGATATCGAACGGGTTCGAGTGATGGTTAACGATGTCGACCCAGAGGCATTCATCACCTCGGAGGATATTCGACCTGTGAGGCGGGGATTTTGGCGAGCTTAGCCAATCAATTAGATGACCGAAATACTCATTTCAGCACTGGTGATATTTACCTTACGCATGGTAGGAATAACCTTCTCTACCCTGCGCATCCTGATGGTCGTGCGGGGCAGGAAAACCCTTGCCTGGTTATTCGGCCTATCCCAGGCCCTGACCTACATTACCGCGCTGGGATGGGTGCTGTCTGACCTGGGAAACTGGACGAAATTTCTCGGTTACGCCATGGGCTTTGCCACAGGGTTGGTGATCGGAATGATCATTGAAAACCGTCTGGCGATCGGCTACACAAATATTAGCATTATCAGCCCACACCGCGGCATCGAGACTGCAGAAGGTTTACGGGATGAAGGGTATGCCGTGACAGAGGTTTCTGCTCATGGACGGGATGGCGCGGTGGCCATTCTGCATTGCAGCGTATTGCGGAAATACGAGAGCCAGATAATAAACACCATCACACGACTGGATCCAGATGCATTTATCACTGCGAAAAATGTTTATCTGGTTCAACATGGATTCTGGAATTCATAATTGCTTTTACTTAATGGGAATAAAGGTGTTCTCCATCCAGGAAGTGGAGAACACCTTTTTATTTTGATCCCCTCCGGTTAAATCGATATCATAGAAATCAACTCAACAAACTGGGGGTTATTTTCGATAATGACATTTATCACAAATTAATTTGATCATCCATAATTTGATCATCCTATTGACAGGGATAGGTTTTTCTATATACTATTTAAGGTATATTTTCCCCCGAACGCCTATTGAACTTACACAGGAGGAAGCTGATGGATCCAGTAATTCTCGCCCGGCTTCAATTTGCTATAGTCACGATATACCATTTCTTTTTCGTGCCTCTCACCCTGGGGTTATCAATTATTGTGGCTCTGATGGAGACCATCTATGTTCGCACGGGGCGTGAAGTTTTCAAAACGATGACAAAATTCTGGGGTAAGTTGTTTGTGATCAATTTTGCTATGGGGGTGGTGACTGGAATCGTCCAGGAGTTTCAATTCGGTATGAACTGGGCTGATTTTTCTCGATTTGTTGGCGATATATTTGGCGCCCCACTGGCGATTGAAGCCCTGTTAGCATTCTTCCTGGAGTCGGTATTCCTGGGTGTTTGGATTTTCGGATGGAACCGTCTCTCGAAAGGTCTCCATGCAACCACCATTTGGTTGGTTGCGATTGGATCCAATGTCTCAGCTTTCTGGATCTTGATCGCCAACGCTTTCATGCAGCAGCCTGTTGGTTATGCGATCGAAAATGGCCGCGCGGTTATGACCAACTTCGCCGCGCTGGTTTTCAATCCTAAGGTTTGGGAGATGTTCCCCCACACCATTTCTGCTGGTCTGGTCACCGCGGCTTTCTTCGTTATGGGAATCAGCGCTTACCACCTACTCCGAAAACAATACACTGAAGTGTTCAATCACTCCTTCAGGATTGCCGCCATCCTTGGCTCCATCGCTATTGTTCTTGTCGCCTTAAATGGACACAGCCAGACACAGCAGATGGTCTCCACCCAACCCATGAAATTGGCTTCTGCAGAGGCTCTGTGGGAGACGGAGGATCCTGCCTCACTCTCGATCCTGACCATCGGCGATCTTTCCTTGAGGAATGAAATTTTTTCCATCCGCATCCCAAACTTACTAAGCCTGCTTTCGTTCAACCAGATTTATGGTGAAGTAAAAGGTATTAACGATCTGCAGGTTGAGTATGAACAGTTGTATGGACCAGGCGATTACGTCCCGCCGGTCGCAATTGTATACTGGTCTTTCCGCGTGATGATCGGGATTGGAGTTGTGTTATTGCTGCTCGGACTTTATGGGCTTTTCCTGGTGATGGGTGACACGATAGAGGTACAATCCACCAGCATGAAGGTCTTTATCATCGCCATTCTGTTGCCATATTTGGCAAACTCTGCAGGTTGGGTTCTAACTGAAGTCGGTCGAATACCATGGATTGTCTTTGGCTTGATGAAGGTTCAAGATGGTATATCACCAACTGTGCCTGGCGGACTAGTACTGACATCATTGATCCTTTTCACCCTGGTCTACGCGGCCCTGATGGTCGCTGATGTTTATCTGCTCACAAAATATGCCAAAGCAGGACCCTCGTTACCGAGTGGTGAGGATCAAATACCAACACCAGAAGGTGAAATTTCCTTCGTCGGAACGCAGAATTAGGATCATAAGCATGATTGGCCCAACTTCCGGATTAAGTTTTCTTGGAGCGCTACCATGGATTTAAATACAATCTGGTTCATTCTAATCGCTGTTCTCTATATTGGCTTTTTCATCCTAGAAGGCTTTGATTTCGGAGTGGGAATGCTGCTGCCATTTTTGGGCCGCGGTGAAACCTCACAAGAGACAGACATTAAACGGCGGGTGATCATCAATACCATAGGTCCATTCTGGGATGGAAACGAGGTTTGGTTATTAACAGCTGGCGGAGCAACCTTTGCAGCCTTTCCCCTTTGGTATGCAACGATGTTCAGCGGTTTTTACCTGCCTTTCCTGATCCTTTTAGTGGCACTCATCATGCGGGGTGTAGCCTTCGAGTTCCGCAGTAAGGACAAAAATCCCTCCTGGCGAAAATTATGGGATCTATCGATCTTTGCTGGCAGCCTGATCTCGGCTTTACTGTTAGGAGTCGCCTTTGCCAATCTGGCGCGCGGTGTGCCCATTGATGCAAACATGAATTATGTCGGCGGGTTTTTCTGTCTTCTCAATCCCTACGCACTGTTGGGAGGTATAACCACCGTACTTGTCTTCGCTCTCCATGGGGCGATATATCTGAGCTTAAAGACCACTGCAGATTTGCAGGAGCGTGCTCAAAAGACTGCCTGGCGATTATGGATCCCTGCCTTGATCTCGCTACTTTTACTCCTTGTCGCTTCTTATACGTATACCGACGTGATTACACGCCTGGGGGTAAATCCTGGTGCCATCCCAATTACCGGCATCGTCGCCGCATTGCTTGCTGGATATTTTATACGCAAGAAACATATGGGCTGGGCTTTCGGTATGACTGTGATCACGATCGCTGCATCACTGGTAACATTTTTCTGGATGTTGTATCCGGACTTGATGATCTCGACGATCGATACAGCATACAGTCTCACGATTTACAATGCCTCTTCCAGCCCTTACACCCTCAGGATTATGACTTATGTGGCTCTCACCCTGGTACCCGTCATATTGCTCTACCAGGGTTGGACATATTGGATTTTCCGCAAACGCATCAAGGCCGAGCCTGAGACACTCACCTATTAATACATTCAACGAATCACCAAATTAATTCGTTGATCCGCGGTTTGACTGCAATTTAGTAACACCATTACACTCGCGGTCCGCTAAACCAAAGAATAGCATTAATCAAAGCATCCTTCGACTGCCCCTTCGCAGGATCAGGACTCAGGCTGAGCTCTGCTCAGGTCGATCAGCATATGCAGGGCAAAGGACACCTAAAGAGCAGCTTGGAGCCCACAAACTTATTTACACGGGTAAATAGGCGGCAGAGTCATTTATCCAAGGTAAAAAACCTTTGAAGTTTGACCGTCGGTTACTCTCCCTACTTAAATCGCACAACCTGCTATTGACCCTGGCAATCTCGGCTGGTCTCCTGGGTGGATTATTGGTTGTCTTCCAGGCAAGAATCCTGAGCAGTATATTAAACTCGGTCTTTCTCCTCCAGAATACATTGCCGGATGTCAAGGAGCTGCTGATCATCCTGATTGTGCTGATCATCCTGCGCGGGGGTACGATATGGGGAGGAGAATTTGCTGCAATGCGCCTGGCAGTGCGGATTAAGACCACCCTGCGAGAGCAGTTATCCAACCATCTGATCGAGCTCGGTCCCGGCTATTTCAAACAGGCTCCGAATTCTGGTGGAGTTCGCACTGGTGAATTGATTCAAGTCCTCAATGAAGGTGTCGAAGCTTTGGATGCCTACTTCAGCCAATACTTACCACAGCTAGCGCTGGCTGTGCTGGTGCCCCTCACCGTGTTGGTATTTATCCTGCCGGTTGATACACTTTCTGGATTGGTGCTGCTTTTTACAGCGCCCTTGATCCCAGTCTTCATGATCTTAATCGGCGACCGGGCGAACACACTCACCAAACGCCAATGGGCTACACTCAGCCGAATGAGCGCCCATTTCCTGGATGTTTTGCAAGGACTGACCACATTGAAAATCTTTGGTCGCAGCAAAGACCAGGTGCGAATCATCGCTCAAATTGGTGAACGTTACCGGCATACGACCATGGGTGTATTGCGAGTGACCTTTCTATCCGCATTGGTCCTGGAATGGGTCGCCATGCTGAGCACGGCAGTAGTGGCTGTTGAGATCGGACTGCGACTGCTTTATGGTCGCCTGACCTTTGAGCAGGCCTTTTTTGTACTTTTATTGACCCCGGAGTTCTACCTTCCGCTGCGATTGTTAGGCACTCGTTTCCATGCTGGCATGGCAGGTGTGGCAGCCGCAGGACGGATTTTCGAAATCCTTGAGACGCAACCAAATGATCAAGATACTGAGAGATTAAGATCTCCTTTTCACCTACATCAGGAGAAAACGCACTCTGAATCTGTTTCAATCGAAATTAGAAACGTCCACTTCAATTATTCAGGTACGGAAAAGATCTTAGCTGATGTCACGTTTGACATCCCTGCTGGAAAAATGACCGCCCTGGTGGGTCCCAGTGGTGCTGGAAAAAGCACCATCGCCGATCTTCTCTTACGATTCATTGATACACAGCATGGTGAGATATTAATCAACAACCAACCCATCCAGACAATACCAATCCACAATTACCTGTCCCAGGTCTCGTGGGTATCCCAGGATCCATATCTGTTTAACACCAGCGTGGCGGACAATATTCGCCTGGGACGCCCAGATGCCAGTCAAGAAGAGGTCATATCAGCCGCCGAGAAAGCCTATGCGCATGAGTTCATCAACCAGCTCCCCCAAGGATACGAGACACCGATCGGCGAACGGGGTGCCAGACTGAGTGCAGGGCAAGCCCAACGACTTGCATTAGGGCGCGCTTTCCTCAAGGACGCCCCCTTCCTGATCCTCGATGAAGCCACAGCCAACCTTGATCCGGAAACCACCACTAAAATCCAGATCGCACTGAAAACCTTGATTGCTGGTCGCACCACCCTGGTGATAGCTCACCGTCTAAACACCATCCAAGAGGCTGACCAGATCATCCTCCTCGATCATGGACAGGTCGTAGAATCCGGGATTCACAGCCAGTTAATTGATCAGCAAGGTTTTTATTGGCGCATGCTAAGTAGAGAGAAAGCCACCAAACCTGCTCCCCCACCTCAACCTCGGGAGATATCACCTCGCATTAGCATTGAGCCGCCTCCGCCAACATTTCCTGCTGCAGAGCGAACTTTATCGTTCTCCTCCTTGTTTTCTCTCCTGCGACTTTTAGCGCCTTATAAATGGCTGGTAGTGCTGTCGGTTCTTCTCGGATGGGCTACTGTGATCAGTGGAATCGGTTTATTAGTCACATCCGCCTATTTGATCTCAGCCGCCGCCTTACATCCTTCGATCGCTGTATTGCAGGTTCCGATCGTCGGGGTGCGTTTTTTCGGTCTGGCACGCGGAATATTTCGTTATCTGGAACGGTACGTTTCGCATGATACCACCTTCCGATTGATCGCCCGGCTGAGAGTCTGGTTCTACCAAATCCTGGAACCTCTGGCTCCTGCCCGGCTGATGCAGTATCAAAGTGGTGACTTACTTAATCGCATCCATCATGACATCAATTCGCTAGAGGTTTTTTATGTGCGTGTCGTGGCGCCACCCATGGTATGGCTCCTGGTGACAGTGACGGCCTCAGCCCTGCTGGCGATTTTCTCAATCCAGCTGGGCTTGATCCTGCTCGCATTTCAAATCATGGCCGGCCTGATCACACCTATCCTGGTGCGCAGTGCCAGCCAAAGAAATGAACACAGATTGATCGAAAAACAAGCAGAACTTTCCGCTGCTCTGGTTGACAGCATCCAGGGGATGGCAGACCTGAGAGTATTCAATGCTTCCAGAGCTCAGCAAGGTAAGGTTGATAAAATCAACCGTTCTATGGCAAAAGCCCAATTGAAACTTGGCAACCTTTCAGGCATTGAATCGGCTGTAGAAAACGTGCTGGCTCACCTGGCTTCCTGGATGATACTATTTACTGCGATACCACTTGTCACCTCGGGACAGATCGGCGGAGTCTATATGGGGACTTTGATCCTGGCTGCCCTGGCCAGCTTCGAAGCAGCCATGCCGCTCCCCCAGGCAGCCCGCTCCTTGGAAAGTGGTCTGGCAGCTGCAAACCGTTTGAATGAGATCGTGGATACCAAGCCCGCAGTGAGCGATCCAAAAACTCCACGCCCAGCTCCCGAAATTAATTACATCCAGATCAAGGACTTACGTTTCGCTTACCCTGCCACGATTCAATCTCAACACAAAACTTACGTGATTGATGGAATCAGCCTCAGCCTGCCACCAGGAAAACGCATGGCGGTCGTTGGCCCCAGCGGAGCCGGAAAAACCACCCTGGCCAATATCCTGCTGCGGTTCTGGGATTATGACGAGGGGCGAATCAAACTCGGAAACCATGATCTTTACTCTTACAACCAGGATGAACTCCGTGCATCGATCGGTGTCGTATCCCAACGGACGCACCTGTTCAACGCAAGCTTACGGGAGAATATTCTTCTGGGTAAGACAAATGCCAGCATGGATGAGATCAGACGGGCATGCAAACTTGCCCAAATCGATGACCATATTGAATCACTTCCCCAAAAATACGACACCTGGATCGGTGAGGGAGGAATGCGATTAAGCGGCGGAGAACGCCAGCGGGTGGCCATCGCCCGCACAATACTCAAAAATGCTCCGATTTTGATCCTGGATGAACCGACTGCAAATCTCGACCCCCTCATTGAGGAAGATTTGCTGAGCGCCTTCTTCTCCTTAACAGAAAAAAGATCAACGTTATGGATAACCCATCGCCTGACAAGCATGCAAGTCATGGACGAGATTCTGGTTATGGATCATGGGCAGATCGTTGAACGCGGCCAACATCACGGATTATTAGAACTGGGGGGAATGTACCGCCGCATGTGGGACCTGCAGCACCAAATCCTATGATCCGATGAGCAGGGAAGGTTTAGAAAGCTGGTTAATCGTATTGACAGCAATCTGGACAAGCGACATTTCTGAAGACCGCATTATTAAACAATGAATCACCAGTGCCCGGATTGTTAAGGTCCAGTTTAAAGTACAGATGATGATGAATGCATGATAGAGAATACAATTCTGAAATCTTTCGATTGATTGATTTTTCTAGTTAGCATCACAATAATGGTTGTCGAATTTAAAGTCCTCGGATGCGCCGTCCACCATGTCCATGGGGTGGTATCGTGTCCATGCTGTATCGTACGTGGGGGAATTTAGGTCCACCGCGTCTCTTATTCCCATGTTGTGGTTCTCAATCTGCACACAAACCGTACACAGCATGAAGCAAGGAAAGGCAATCTGCATCCCTGTCTTTGAGATTTTCATCGATACTCGAAATATACGTTTGTATGCGTTGGTTATACCCCCGTGAAACTCTGTTCAGCGCATTCATCTTGATTTGCTTCTCCCCTTTTCATGATTATCTTCTATACTAATCTATCCTTCTATATCCACATTCGTGTTGAAATTGCTCTTGCATGAGCAGACAAAGACTTTTGTGATTTCTAAGCCTTATCCAATAGCCGAATATCGAATTGCCTTACCTGTTTATTCAATAGTAGTTTGCTGCAAAGATAGACACCCTTTATAGAAGATGAAGAAATCTTGTCAGGAACCGTCATATAAGCCTGCTCTTGCAGCAAGAACGCTTCTTAGCTCTTTATATTTGATCTTCTATACTAAATCTAAGCCCGTTCAATGGTCACATTCTGGTATTCGCGGAAATTATACGAACCCGTTTGCCCCAAGACACGGGAAACATATTCTTCCTGCACATCTACCAGGGTATGCTGGTCGCGGATCAAGATTTTACCAATCACATAACCAGGAATATCGGCCCGTGAGGCAATCGTCCCAACAACTTCGCCGGGACTGACGCCATGCATGCGGCCGCGCCCCAGGCTCAGACGCACCATCCCTTCTTCATGCGAAACATCTGATTTGCCATTACTACGGCGCTGTACATGTTTGCGGTGATTTTTGCCTTTACCTTTACGCGGGGCATACCTTCTTTTCCCATCTTTACTTCTAGAGCGTTCTAGGCGCACTTTGCCAATCTTCTCGATCGGGCTCTGTTTTTCTTCTACTCGCGCCATCCTGAGAGCTGCGGCTGCCACTTTGATAGGATCATGCCCGGCCGCCACCAACTCTTCTACAATTTCCTGCTCGCGTTTGCAGCGGTCACGCTCTAACCAGACTGCCATCTTTTCAATCAAATTATTCTCACGGCGTTCATGAATATCTTTTTCTGTCGGCATTTCGGTTAGTGAAACTTGCTGCTTGGTATAGCTCTCAATTCGGCTCAGGCGGCGTTTTTCACCTGGAGTAACGAGGGAAATCGCAATCCCATCTTTACCGGCGCGCGCCGTGCGCCCAATGCGGTGCACATAAGATTCAGGGTCGGCAGGAAGATCGAAATTGAAAACATGCGAAATATCATCAATATCCAGACCGCGCGCCGCCACATCAGTAGCAACTAAAACCTTGATCTGTCCTGAGCGGAAACGATTTAGCACGCGGATGCGGGCATCTTGTGCCAAATCACCATTCAACGCTTCAGCAGGGAAACCGCGCTGGATCAATTCATTAGCCAAGCGCCCAGAGCTAACACGTGTACGGGTAAAGATCAATGTTGCGCCAACATCTTCAACTTCGAAGAGACGAGTTAGGGCAGCCAGCTTGTCTTTTTCATTAACCAGATAATAACGTTGCTCGATCGTCGCAACGGTTAACTGTTTACGCTTGATCGTGATAGACTGAGGCGCAATCATATAGCTGTCTGCCAAGCGGCGGATCGGCTTGGGCATTGTGGCACAGAACAAAGTTGTCTGGCGTTTGGCAGGGGTTTCGCGCAGAATATTTTCAATATCCTCGATAAAGCCCATGCTGAGCATTTCATCTGCTTCATCCAAGATCACGGTGCGAACACCGCTGAGATCAAGGATATCCTGGCGTATCAAGTCTTGTAGACGACCAGGCGTCCCTACGATCACATCCACGCCATTCTTGATCCGGCGTTTGGAGGTTCCGTAGTGCTGCCCGCCGTAAACTGCCATGACTTCAACTTGAATATAACGGCCGTATTGGGTAATCGCATCCGCTACTTGAATTGCC
>DAOVCZ010000257.1 GCA_030669775.1 Chloroflexota bacterium
GCAGACAGATTCAACACCGGGAAGAAAAAATAATCCAAACTTTGGAGGAAAAGATACCAGACTCCAATGGTTATCAACCCCTGGACGACGCTCATACCGCCGACATAAACCAGGATCGCGGTGCCGATCCCTCCCAACACATTCAGTACCGGGAAAACCGTTGAAAGAACGAGGCCGCGCTGAACGTTTACTTTATACGACTGCTTGTTTGCCTGGTCGAATTCACTAAAAATACTGGCTTCCTGGCGGAAATTCTTCGCTACGGCAATGCCGCTGACGGTCTCTTTTATGGCAGCGTTGACGTTAGCCATGGCTCTCATGCCTCTGCGGGTGACAATTCGTGCCAAGCGACGGAATCCTAAGACTACCAGGAAAATAACTGGCAGAAATGAGAACAGCACTAGTGAGAGTCTCAAATCAATACTGATCAACACAATCCCCAGGAAAATGACCATAATGATTTGCGAAAAAAGGTCAGTTACCAGCGTTACCATCTGGCCAAATTCCTGGGTATCTGAGGTGATCCTGGAGACGACCCTGCCAGAGGAGAATTCATCATAAAATGAAAGGTCGTGATCCATTGAAGCCTGGAAGGCATCCGTGCGGATCTCCAGAATGATATCGCCAATCATGCGCACTGTTAATCGGCGGCGACCCCAATTCGCTCCCCAACTGATCACTCCGGCTACCAAGATCGCTCCGCATAACAATAAGATATTTTGCCAGGTGATATCTGCTCCCAGCAGGTCAACCCCGCGGGCAACAATAATGGGGGTGACAGCACTGGATATGGCGATGATTAATAACAGTAGCACCACCACAACCACAGAGCGTGTATGCGGTCGGAAATAAGTCGCCAAACGTCGAGCAATCTGGCGATCGGTGTACTTACGATCATATGCCTCAGTATCTAGGCCGGCAAAGAAACCCAAATTTCAACCTCGTTCCGAAAATATACGCTGGTAGGCTTCAGAGGATTGCATCAACTCATCATGAGTCCCTGCAGCTACGAGTCGACCCTGGCGCAGTACCAAAATTAAATCCGCCCAGCGGATTTGTGAAAGGCGATGAGTGATTATTAACGTCGTTCTTCCACGTGCAGCGGCATATATCGCCTGCTGAATATTGTCCTCAGTCTCACTATCGATCGCACTGGTCGAGTCGTCCAGAATCAGGATCCGGGGATCGGTGAGGAAAGCGCGCGCTAAGGCTAATCGCTGACGTTGACCACCTGACAGAGTCACACCTCGCTCCCCAATCACTGTATCGTAATTCTCTGGAAAGCTGTTAATGAAGTTATCTGCCTGGGCTGCTTTGGCAGCTTCCACACTCATTTCTCTGGAAGCATCCTGAAGCCCAAAATTAATATTGGCGCTAATCGACCTTGAAAATAGAAAAACATCCTGCTCGATGATCGAAATTTTTCGGCGCAACCCCTCCAGGTTCCACTCACGCACATCGATCCCATCCACCAAAACCTGCCCTGTACTTGTATCGTAAGTCCGGTTGATCAATTTGACCAATGAAGTTTTACCTGTACCAGTTTGGCCGACAATGGCAACAGTTTGTCCAGGTTTGATCTTTAATGAAATATCCTGCAGGGCAGGTTCTCCTTGTCCGTAAATGAAGGTCACATTCTTGAACTCTATTTCCCCCCGCATCTCTCCACTGTATCCGGCAACGTTCTGGTCAAGATCGTTTTCCCTGTTTATCAGCTCCAGAATCCGTTTTGCACCCGCAACCCCGAGCGAGACTTGCGAATAAGCGAATAACGAGACAAAAGTTGGAAATCCCAATAACTGGAGCAAACCAAAGTATGCCACCACATCTCCCACATCCAGAACCCCCTGGGAATAAAGGATCAGTGAATGCAGCAAACCACCCGCATTAGCCAATGCCAGGAGCAGTAGTGGCAAAAAACGCGCTTCAATATCACCCTGGTGGACAACTGCATCCCGGTATCTGCGTGCATTGGTAATAAATCGGCGCACCTCATTATTCTCCTGTGACATTCCTTTCACCGTCTCTACTCCATCTATTGCTTCTGCCAAACGGGAGTTTAAGTCCCCAAAGGATCCTCTGACTTCAGCAGTTACCGGCTCGAGTTCTCGTAAGTATTGCCGGATGGCGATCGTGTAGGCAATGATGTAAAGGGCTGGGGTGACCACCAGCGATGGATGGTAGCGCGGCGCGAAAATCAACGGCATAAACATAAAGATCGCCGAACCAACTACCAGGTTGATGCCCGGGTTGAACATCAGGTTGATCTCACGCACATCATTCGTCGCTCTGGCCATGATATCCCCAACAGGCTGCAGGCTGTGGAATGTCATACTCTTTCCCAGCAGGTTGACATAAAGCTCATCGCGGATGTCTCGCTCTAATCGTTGACCAAACAGCTCTGCGCTGAAATTGCGCCCGAACTGCAACACCCCACGCAGAACCTGAGTCCCCGCGATAGTTAATGCAATACTCAGTAAGGCTGTCGTATCTGGCGGAGAAGCTAAGATCGCATCAAAAGCCTGCCCGATAAGGATCGGCACGACTGCCGCCAAAGCAGCATTGGAAATTGCCCCGCCTAACAAGGTGATGCTCAGCGGCCAATAGCGCAGTGTGTGCGATATTAACCAACGCACCGGTCCGCTCCGATTGGTTGAATGCTCTTCAGGGAGAGTGAATTCTGCCGATAATGTAGATGAAGTCATTGAAATAATTGTATTCTCAGTCAGGCAACCTTGGAGAAAGGATTATTTCCCTCGGAGGTTTCCGTGCCTCAATCTGGCACAGATGGATAGGATACCATAAAAGGATCCTCCAATTAATACAACAAAATCGGTCTGCAGTCTGAAGAACCGGAGAGCCAGCGGGTAAATTCGCAGTCCCCAGAGATAATAAAATGACAGTGATTAATAGATTCTCCCGATGTTTGAGCAAACTATCTCCAGTGCATCTCCTGTGATTGTCAAAAATAAAAACTGCGTGGATCTGGGTAGGAATTTAGCAACTTGGACGGATCAATCGATCGAAACTTATCTCGTTGAACAAATATCTTAAGTTATAATTGGTCAATTCTTCGACCAGCCTCAAATGGGACAATTTCAACAATAATAAGTATTAGAGGCGTCACCCCCCAATCAAGTTACTTCCATTGAATGCCTAACACTTCGCAGTGACTACTGAAATTGCACTTACACTTGGCATAATTCTCGCGGCACTCATTCTGTTTGCCACGGAGAAGCTGCGCGTCGATCTT
>DAOVCZ010000291.1 GCA_030669775.1 Chloroflexota bacterium
AGTCGACCCTATTAAAGCGCGCAGCAAGGTTGAACCGACCCTCAAAGCACCCGGATATCTACGATTGAGCAGGAACCATAGCAGCATCGCTTCAATGGAGAAAGCCAGCGAGTTCGCCAGAGCGATACCGACCGCTCCCACAGAGCGGGCCAGGATGATCGCCAGAACCGTGAAAATAGCTGCCATCAGCGCCGAAGCCCACAAGGGGCTGATGGCATCCTGCTGGGCGTAAAAACCACGCACCGCGATCTCCAACACGGCGTGACCAGTCAGTCCAAGCAAGAAAGCGCGCGTGGTCCACACCACCAGATCCGTCCCTGCCTGGTCAAAGCCGAAGATTGCAGCGATTGGCTCGATAGCCAGGGCGATCAACACTGCGACGGGCAGGGTAAAGGCCAGGATCACCCGCAGAGCATTGTTGAGCGAGGTGGTGAATATCCTCTTTTCGTGGCGTACGAACTGCTCAGATATTGTAGGAAGCAAAGCTGTCCCGATAGCTGTACCAATTAATGTCTCCGGAACTTGCATGAACAACCAGCCGTAGACCAGCGCAGTGATAGATCCTGTTGGCAGCCGGGAAGCGATATTATCGGGAATATAGATCAAGACCAGGTAAACAAAAAACATGCTGCCAATACGCGGCCCCATCACCCGCAGCACCTGCTGGACTCCCGGGTGACGCAGATTGATCTTTGCCACCCAGTGGAACTTGTAGCGGACCAATCCCGGGAGTTGAATGCCCAGGAAAAGTAAGGCGCCAATCACAGTTCCATAGGCCAATCCATAGATTCCTAGTCCAAAGGCGGGCAAAGTGATCGGTCCGATTTGGTAGCCGGTACTGGGTGCCAGGAAAATGACACCGATCAGGGTGCCAAGATCATACATACTGCGTGCCAGCGCAGGCAGTAAGAAGTGCTGGTTGGCTTGCAGCCCGGCAATCACCAAACCGCTGATCGAAAACAACATCGTGGCGATCAAGTTCAAGCGCATCAAATCTACGGCCTGGGATTGCTGTTCAGGGGAAAATCCTGGAGCGATGCCTAAATTCCAACCCACAAGCTGAGTGGCGAGCAGCGCCACCAGGATTGACATGCCTAAAGTGACCAGGAATACCAGGTTGGCAACGCGGGAGAATAAATCCCACATCGCAGGGCGACCTTTCTCCTCCAGATATTCCGTGAGCACCGGGATAAAAGCGATGGCCAAGGCACCGCCAGATATCAACCCAAAAATCAGATCAGGCAGGTTGTTGGCAGCATTGAAGACATCCAGCCCCGCTGAGAGTCCAAATTGGCGGGCGATGAGCAGCTGGCGTAAAAAGCCCAGCAGCTTTTCCAGGCCAAAGAAAATGGCGATGATCAGGGCAGAACGGGCAATGTGACTCATAGCGGACAGGTTGAGAAATTGGGTAGACGTCTAGACTGCAGAATAACTAAAGTCGATCTAAATCAGGGATTACGAATGGAGCAAGTATAGCATGGAGACGGTAAAACGACCAAATGTTGCATCCCCCTACTAGATATGGTACAATCTGCGCGCTTGGAAGGGTTGCACCGGATGTGGAGGGTGCCCTTCCTTCCCGGAGGGATGGCCGAGCGGACTAAGGCGGTTGTCTTGAAAACAACTGTGGGTTCACGCCCACCGGGGGTTCGAATCCCTCTCCCTCCGCCTAATATCAGCTTGCACGCATAATTGAATAACCCGGGGAGGTGCCAGAGTGGTTGATTGGGACCGCCTGCTAAGCGGTTAACGGGGCTAAATCCTCGTTCGCGGGTTCGAATCCCGCCCTCCCCGCCTTGAGGAGCACCTGCAAGATTGCAGGTGTTTTTCATTTCCTGACCAATAAAAGCGAATGGAAGCGTTCAGAGCGAAATGACTTGTGATGAGCGCAGGCGAAGCGAATACAGTCGAAGGACGCTCACTCCAGCTTTTTATCCCAAAGTAACAGGTGGGCAGAAACATTTTTAAGGCTTGAAGAATTCAAGCCTTAGCTCTCCACAAGAACATTTAATCCATCCTTCGATGTAATGTTCCTTTCCAACCGACTATTTCTGATGGTAAATAATGAACCGAGAGAGGAAGTTGGGCAAGATCACTGTTTCTGGCGGATCTCCTCATCCAGGCGCTTCATAAATCGATTGACTTGCTCGCTAGAAAGGAAATTTGGTTCACCTAAGCCGTAGGTGCCCAAAACTATTCGAGCCCACTTATCTGTAATGCGGGTGATATTTAGGGCCTCTTGGGAAGATTTCCCGAGAGCTATCAACCCGTGATTGATCATCAGCATGATTTTAGGTGCTTCACCATACACATCACCAAATTCTTGTATAGATTGACGAACCGCATGCGCCAGTTTATATCCCGGGTCGGTATAAGAGATTACTGCAGGCGCCCGTCCGCAAATTGGAATCGGCTCCGGGAAGATATGGCTCATTAATGGTTCAGCGCCCAGTTTACTGCACAAGATTGATAAAACCGCTGTAGGATGGGTATGGGCAATGAACTTCGCTTCAGTATCATGCAAACAAATGGCATGTAAGAAAGTCTCCACAGATGGTTGGCG
>DAOVCZ010000143.1 GCA_030669775.1 Chloroflexota bacterium
CGGAAAACGAGGGGAAAATCACCCAGCTCGAATAATGAAAACCACCGCAATCATAAAAAGAATTGCGGTGAATAAACCACTTCCCCATAGCAAATACGCCAAAGTCTGCCTGTCTTCCGCGCGGAATAAATACAACCCGAACAGCGCACTTACGATGTAGAAGATGCTGTTTAATACTGGTAACAACAAAAGGTATACCGATGGGGCCTTATCAGATGGAGAACCATCTGGATTAAAACCGAGAGATATCGCTGGGATGGAAGGGACATAAAGACTAACTAAGACCAGCAAGAGAAGAGTAACGAGTAAACCTCCCAATAGCAAGTACCTGGCGAAGGGTGATGCCCATACACGCCGCAACAAGTTTGCAGGATAGACCGAATGTGGGGTAAGTGGAGTGAGCGATCCTAACTCGGCGAAGCGATAATAAGCGAGCATAAATTCTTCCGGATTCGCTGGTGAGATTGCATAAATCCGCTCCGCAGTAGAGATGAGGATCAAATGATTTGACTGGGCAGCAAGATATTCAACTCGAGTTCCATCAGGTAGTTGTCGCACACCAAGGACTGCCCCTGGCCAGCGAAACCAAGGTCTCGGTAAACCAGATTCCAGTTCTTGTGAAGAGCGCACCCAAGTGACAACATCCATCGGGATGACCTCTTCTCGCAAACCCCAGCGCAAGTAAATGCCATCACGCTCCAAGAAATATGATGCCCGCCACAAGGCGTAGGCGCGGTAACCAATCAACGGTACAAAGATAGACGCCAATAGGACTGGGACCAGGTAAAGCAAGAATTCCAGGCCAATTGGAGATTGTGCTGCCTGCCAGAGACCCAAGATACCGAGAGAAAGCAACACCAGGATCGCGGCAATCTGCACGATCAATCCAAACCGATACGGCGGATAGAATAGCAAAGAATCAATCACAAGCCTAATTTTATATCATTATCAGGAAAGTAAGCAGGATTGCCCTTTGATCAAGCAATGCATTAAAGTGATGCTGATAAATCACCATTCCATCATCTATCAGATCATGCGTAAATCCCTGAGAAATGAATTAACCAGAATAGCTCACCGGATGTGGTAGATCACAGAGACTTCAACAGTAAGGCTGAGCTGTCCTAAGGAGATGGGAACTTGATTGCTTGTTGCACCAAAACCCCCACCGCCTTCAGCCTCGAAGACCGGCACTGGAACTCCACCATATTCGTTAATTGATTGGACTTCCCCTAAAGTAACCCCAGCTGCTAGAGCGAGCTCTTCCGCCTTTTTCTGGGCATCTTCAACTGCAGCTTTTCGTGCTTCTGAGAGGGCTTGCGTTTTATCCGCGATATCAAATTGAATACCGAAAATCGAGTTCGCACCTGCTTCGACCACTGTACCCATTATCTCCCCTAAAATATTTAGATCACGCACCGTAACAAATACGGTGTTGTCTACAATATAAATAGTACCGGCTTGATCTCCACCTTCATCGTAGCGTTGCTCTAGGTAAATATTGAAATTTGAGGTTTGGATGTCATCTTCTTCCACACCCATCTGCAAGAGCACTTCTGTGACCTTTTGTGCCTGAGCATTATTCCCATTGACCGCTCTGTCCGCGCTCTCATCTTCATTGTGGACGCCAATTGAAATCGTGGCGATATCTGGGGTCAAGTAAACTTTGCCGCTGCCAGAAACGGTTATATTACGCGGCGGAGGTGTGCCAGTAGCTGTGGGCTCGCTTTGGCTGCTTCCGCATGCTCCAAACGATAATGTTGCCAATAGCATCGCGACGATAATCGACCATTTTCTAGTTCGCATAGATGTTCTCCAGATTGAACTCACCTTTTATAGATTGATGTGTGGTCCCCAAGTTAATATCCGCTGTCGAGATTCATCCCTCCATATTCACTGACTCAAAGAGATGAGCATCATTCAAGGATGGCGCTCCGATCGAGTACAATGGATGAGGTGGAAGGGTATAATTAGATCCTCTTATCATCAACCAAAATTGATTTACAGTTCATAAAAATCTAGCTACAAAGGTAAAGAAATAATATCATGGAGAATACATTAAAAGTTGTCATCCCTATGGCGGGGCTAGGCACTCGCTTACGCCCGCTTACCTGGAGCAAACCAAAGCAATTGGTAAGCGTGGCCGGTAAACCGGTGCTCGATCACGTGCTCAATATGCTTTCCACTCTACCCGATCCGGATAATGTAGAGTTAATAAATATCGTTGGTTATCTCGGCGATCAAATTGAAGACCACATGCGAAAATGCTACCCGAATATCAAATCCCATTTCGTGCTCCAAGAAGACCCACGGGGACAATCGCATGCGATCTATCTGGCACGCCAGCATTTAACTGGTCCTATGATGGTCGTTTTCGCCGACACACTGATTGAAACCGACCTTTCAAATTTAGCGAACGAAAAATCGGATGCTATCGCCTGGGTAAAACATGTCCCGGATCCGCGCCGCTTTGGTGTAGCCGTGGTAGATCAGAATGATCAGGTGACCAAGTTGATCGAGAAACCAAAAGAGACGTCTAGCAATTTAGCTGTCGTAGGATTTTATTATTTCCGTTCATCAGAGGATTTAATCTCTGCCATCGAAGATCAAATGCAGCAAGACGTGCAATTAAAGGGTGAATATTTCCTGGTTGATGCGATTAATATTATGCTTGAAAAAGGGATCTCAATGCGCACCGAGAAAGTGGAGGTGTGGTTGGATGCAGGAACCCCAGACGCATTATTGGAAACCAATCGTTATTTATTGGAAAATGGGCACAGCAACAGCCAGGAGGCATCAGAGCGAAGCGGGGTTGTCATCAACCCACCTGTGTTCGTGCACCCAACAGCCGAGCTCGAAAATTGTGTGATTGGACCATATACCTCGATTGGTTCTGGGGCACGGGTTTACAGCAGCATTGTGCGCAATTCTATCCTGGAAGATGAAGCCCAAGTGAGGGATGTGATCCTGGAAAGATCGTTGATCGGACGCCGATCTCAGATTCAAAGACGAGCAGGCTCTGTCAACGCAGGGGATAATACAGTTGTTTCCTTGTGATGTCGAATGCTATTCCAGCACGAAGTATGGTGAACGACCAACGGCACTGGTCTTTGAAGAAGCGCGTCTCGATATAACGGAGATCATAAAAAGCTGGCGTATCCCCACTGGCATGGTCTTTCAGGTGCAAACAACTAACAACCGGACTTTCGAATTAATTTATGATGAACACTCCGATCAATGGAGTTTCAGATCTATTTAATGGAATTCGAATCTGTAATTGGCTTAGAAGTTCACGCTGAATTGGAGACCAAATCTAAAATGTTTTGCTCCTGTTCAGTTGTGGATTCCACCATAGCAGAGCCAAATATTGCAGTTTGCCCGGTGTGCACCGGAATGCCAGGGGTATTACCGGTCGTCAATCAACGGGCAGTGGAATACGCCTTGCGGGTTGCCCTAGCATTAGAGTGTGAGATCGCCCACACCAGCATCTTCGCCAGGAAGAATTATTTTTATCCCGATCTGCCCAAAGGGTACCAGATATCCCAATACGAGCAACCGCTTGCGCGAAATGGTCACCTGACAATACAAACCAAGAAAGGTGAACGTAAGATCCGAATCCGCCGTGTTCATCTCGAGGAGGACACAGGGAAACTCACCCATGTTCACCAGGACGAGGAGAGCTACTCCTTGGTGGATCTCAATCGCGCAGGTGTGCCACTCCTTGAAATCGTATCCGAACCAGACTTACGATCGGCAGAAGAAGTGCGTACCTTTGCCAACAATTTGCGATCAATACTACGCTACCTGAAAGTCAATTCTGGTGATCTGGAGAAAGGAGTTATGCGGATTGAACCGAACATCTCAGTTCGCCCTCTGGGTTCAGACGAGCTGGGCACACGGGTTGAGGTGAAAAACCTGAATAGCTTCCGCGCACTTGAGCGGAGCGTGGCTTACGAAATCAAGCGCCAAACCAGAGAAATCCAACAGGGAAAGTCGGTCATACAACAAACTGTTGGTTGGGATGAAAATCTGGGGGTTACTGTCCTGCAACGCATAAAGGAAGAAGAGGACGATTACCGCTACTTCCCCGAGCCTGATTTACCACCATTGGTGATCGAACCAGAATGGGTTGCAAGTATCCGTTCCGCACTCCCTGAATTGCCAGGCGCCAAGCTACACCGCTTTACCCAAGAGTATGGATTAAGTGAATACGATGCAGGAGTTCTGGTTGCCGAACAAGCCGTGGCAGATTACTACGAAGAGGCTGTTGCTGCTCTCGCTGAGATTTCCCGGGAAGAGGTACGCCCGAAAACAATTGCTAACTGGATAATTGGCGAGTTGTTCGGGTTGCTCAACCAATACAATGTCTCCATTGAGCAGACACGTATCACCCCCCAAGGACTGGCTTCCCTGCTCCTCCTGGTATCTCAGGGAGAGATCAACCAAAACACTGCCAAGGCGGTTTTGGCCGAGATGTTCTCTACTGGAAAACCAGCAGATGAAATCGTTGCTGCACGTGGATTTACCCAGATATCAGACAGTGAGTTCATCACCGAGTTAGTCAACCAAGTAATATCCGCCAATCCAGATCAGGTTGAGGAATATGTGCACGGAAAAGACAGCATTGCCCGGTGGTTGTTTGGACAAGTTATGCGATCTGCCAAAGGTCAGGCAAACCCGCAAGTAGTACAGAGAGAATTAGATCGACAATTATCTGCTCTGCGACAAACTGATGGTCAATAGCACATAATAATTCAGTGTCTTTCATCACTTGACGAGCCCTATAGCCTCTGCTAAGGTTTAATCAGAATTTCCAGGGATAATGGGAAACTGCCTTGTGCAACCAAATCTACATTCCCCACTCCGCAGATGGAGATTTCAGCGGGCACCATACCGAGGTGCCCGTCTATGTTATCACCTTATAAAGCTAAACAGGAGAGCATATTAATGACAGAACCAATCAATGCATTCACAATGGCCCAAAGCCAATTTGATCATGTGGCGAACATGCTCAACTTGGACCCCCAAATCTCAGAAATGTTGCGCTGGCCAACGCGTGAATTCAAATTCATGATCCCGGTAACCATGGATGATGGCACGATACGAACCTTTTTTGGCTACCGGATCCAGCATAACGATGCCCGCGGTCCATGCAAAGGAGGCATCCGCTTCCATCCTTCAGAGACACTCGACACAGTACGTGCCTTAGCGATGTGGATGACCTGGAAGACAGCGGTGGCTGATATCCCCCTTGGAGGAGGTAAAGGTGGCGTAGCTGTCGATCCGGCATCATTGTCAATCACTGAACAAGAGAAACTTGTGCGCGGATGGATCGATCAGATCTGGCGTAACATCGGTCCACGCCAGGATGTCCCCGCTCCAGATGTAGGAACCAATCCCCGCATGATGGGTTGGATGATGGATGAATATTCAAACCTAGTTGGGGAGTATACTCCCGGGGTGATCACTGGCAAACCGGTTGACGGGGGTGGGTCCCTTGGTCGCACAGAAGCCACAGGTTTTGGTTTGATTTACACGGTGCGAGAGGCAATGAAACACTTAGGGATGGATCCAACAAAATCCGTAGCTGCCATCCAGGGATTTGGCAATGTCTCTCAGTATTCAGCGATTGGA
>DAOVCZ010000098.1 GCA_030669775.1 Chloroflexota bacterium
CAAATCCATTACCCAATTAAACACCGACGTCACCAGGCCGCGCGTTTCAACAGTGGATGCCATCCCATAGATCGGCCCCATGCCTTCAGATGCCTCCGGATGCTCTTTGACAAACTTGACAGCCTCCGTAAAATCCTCCAGAAAGCGTTCCTTGATCCCCTTTTGGGTGTGGCGCAGGGTAACACACAGATGAACGCTGGGAGGCAGATGCAGACCATTCAAACCCCAATTCCTCTCAGTCATGTATTCCATAATCTGGTAAACATTAAGCGTTTCAGATTGGAAAGCAACCATAAATAGCGGGTCTCCGATTAACTCGATATCCGGTATTTTCCGCATCTCCCGTTTGAGCCAGGCAGTAGTCTCCAGAATCTGCTGTGCAGCATCAAGATAACCTTTCTCCCCCATTGAGACCATGGCTGCCCAGGCAACCGCAATCAACGCACCAGGACGGCTACCAACGAGGGTTGGTGAAATATAAAAACCTCCTGGCCAATCGGTCACCGAGAAATATTGAAAGTGACGTAATTCAGTACCCCGGTAGAGGATCACCGAGGTGCCCTTGGCGGCATAGCCAAATTTATGAGTATCCACAGAGATCGAGGTCACCCCCGGCAGGCGGAAATCGAATGGCGGCACAGTATAGCCCAGTTTTTCTGCCCAGGGCAAAATGAAGCCACCCAAACAGGCATCCGTGTGGAAGCCGAGCTCGTGCTGGCCCGCCAGCTCGGAGAGCTCTTCGATTGGATCGATGATGCCATGAGGGAAGGGCGGTGCCGATCCAACCAGCGCGATCGTATTTTCGTTTATCGCCTCCCGTGTCGCCGGGACATCCGCCCGGAAGTCTCCTCCCACAGGAATGCGCACAATCTTTATTCCAAAATACTCCCCCGCTTTTGTGAAGGCAGGGTGAGCAGTGGTCGGTGCAATGATCTCCGGCCCAGTGATACCTTTCGTCTCTCGAGCCCAATCCCGGTAAGTTTTCATCGCCAGCAAGATGCTCTCGGTGCCGCCAGAGGTGACGGTTCCGACGATTTCGTCTGAGGTTCGGTCAGCGCTCAGCATATTAGCTGTCATTGCGACCACCTCAGCCTCAAATTTGGATGTGCTTGGCCAAATCTCCGGGTGCAGTGGATTGCTCTGCGAGTTGATCGCATAGACGCGGTTCATAAAATCGATATATGCCTCATTGCCGTGGTAGACTGCCCCGGAGACAAATCCTCCTTTCCATTTCGAGGCTTCCATTTCCTTGAATTTCTCCATCAGCTCGAGGATTTCCTCACGATCCCTTCCCTTTTCAGGGAGATAATCATATTTTGCAAATCCTTCTCGGTATGGTTTCAACGTTTTTTCAATTCCAGCCGCCATATCAGCGAACATAGCCGTATCCATTTGAACCTCTCCACCGTTCTCTAATTTTAATCACCGATTCAGGTCGTGATACAGATCTCGCAAGGCGGGATAAATGCGCCGATATGCGGCGTACTGCCTGTCGTAGATATCTTGGTGACTCGAATCAGGTTCAATAACAAACTCAACCTGCACTAATGACTTGAGCGCCTCAAAAGATGGGTAGATATTCAGACCAATGGCAGCTACTAAGGCTGCACCGACAGCCAGCCTCTCCCGAGGATCTGGTAGGACTTCCAATTTACAGCCGGTCACATCCGCAATGATCCTGAGCCAGGGTAATCCCTGCGCCCCTCCACCCAAGACTCGTAAGGTTTCACACTTGATCCCGTACAATTCATCAATTGAATCGATGATCCAGCGCAGATTATAAGCAATCCCTTCATAGATCGCGCGTGCCATTTGTTGGCGGGTGCGGTTAATGCTCAGATTGATAAAAGCACCGCGCAGGCTCTCGTCAGGGATCGGACAACGTTCACCAAACATCCAAGGGGTAAATATCAACCCCCCTGCACCTGGCTCTGCCTGCTCCACATCTCGATCCATCTTAGCCAAACCCTCAGAGTCGAGTTCAGCGCCATACAATTCTCGCACCGCCCAATCGAGACTGGCTCCGGCAGTCGATGTCTCGCCAAACAGCATAAGCATATCAGGGTCAGCCGATTGAATGGTGGCTAAACCACGCCTGCCAGTCAACTGCTTGCTGGTCAGAACCCCAATGAATGCTGATGTCCCCAGGTTGAGATACGCATCACCTTCACTTACCGTGCCTGAGCCAACCGCAGCGATCATCGGATCACCTGCTCCGCCAAACACAGGTATGTCAGGCAACAACCCTAACTCGTCTGCCGCGACTTGAGTTAATCCCCCAACCTTGTCAATTGAGCGCACCAGCTGCGGGAATTTACCTGGGTCTAAACCAAAGAAACGCATCAAAAAGGAATCGAATTTTTTCGTCTTGAAATTAAAGAGTCCTAATCCGCTGGCCACACTCCATTCATAAGCCATCTCGCCGGTTGTCCGGTAAAGCAGATAACCGCTGGCATCCAGGAAGACATCACCTTGATCGTATATTTCCGGTTCATTCCGTTTCAGCCACAAGTACTTGGGGATCAAATCCTTTCCTGAGGCTGTAGCACCGATTATTTGGGTAAAAACCTTTTCTCCACCAAGCTTGCGCATGATGTAACGCGCTTCTTCACCCGCCCGACCATCCATCCAGAAGATGCAAGGTCTCAGCAATTTCCTTTGTGCATCCATGACGACAATATTAGTCATGGTGGTACAGAAAGCAAGCCCTATTACCTGGTCTGCCTCTATCCTGCTGGCGTCCATTACCCGTTTTGTCGAACGGATAATCGCCTGCCACCAATCTTCGGGATCCTGTTCGGACCACAGCGGTTGAGGATAGTAAGTTGGGTAACTCTCGAAGGTTGTCCTAAATAGATGACCGTCGATGGTAACGATGGCTGCCTTACAACCGGTAGAACTGACATCATAAGTCAACAGGTAGTCCATAGAATGCCTCGCAGGATATCGGATTGTGGATGGCCATTACCAGCTAGAAACAATATAGTAAATTGTACAATTAAAATCCCAACCTTGCTAACTCTCCTCATTACCAGGTTTTCATGAATCCAGATCTTAATAATGGATATTTTGGTAATTTTGTCGATTATAATTCTCCGAACCATCCACTCCAGGAGACCAAGATTTGAAGTCAATCACCGTTGATCGAACAAACCGCATCTTTATTTACCTGCTTTTCATATTGATTTTTACTGGCTGCAGTTCCGGTTCACCCACAAAGATAGCTGCTGTGGATTATGACTCTATACCCGGTGCTACAGTTGAACCTTCTCCCAAACCGTCATCCACTCCGACCCAACCCACACCGACAGAAACTACTCCTCCACCCACACCAACAATGACACCTACCAGTACGAGCACCAGCACTCCCACTCCAACCAGCGAACCAGCTTCAATCGTCGTCAATCAAAATTCCGCCTGCCGAACTGGACCTGGGTTGGTGTATGACATCCGGGCTTACCTCTCAGAAGGCGCTGTTCCTGTCCTGCTTGGGCACACTCATGATAATTCCTGGTGGACAGTGGAAGAACCAGAATTCAAAGCGATTTGTTGGGTATCAACTGAATTTGTCTCGGTTCAAGGAGATTTGGAAAATATTGCAATTCTGACACCAGCGCCAACTCCCACTCTTGTACCAACGCCAACCCCAAATCAAAAAGGCATGAAGATATTTCTTGTCGCCCTGAACACGGGTGGTCCTTTTGGCTGCGGTGATGGCTTAGTTTATTATTACACTGGTAAGAAACGTACCGGTGACGTTGAAAGAGACATTTCAGCGGCTCTTAATGCGCTCTTAAAAATAAGAACCAAGTATGTCGGAGATTACTATAATCCAACCTACAATGCCCATCTGCATGTAAAAAACGTGGAAGTTAATCAGGCCACTGGAAGGGTTGTGATATATCTTGCTGGATCAATCCCAAAACCCGCCGATGTATGCGAAGCCAAACGGATTCACGACCAGGTTTGGGAAACTGCCAGACAGATATCTGGATATCGGGATGTAGGTATTCATGTGGGTAATAAACTGCTTGGAGACCTGATCGCTGTGGGCGATCGATAACCACGATCAAGCGGATAATTAAAGCCTCCCGTGAATGAAATCTCGGGAGGCTTTTCGATTTAGAAAAGGAAATACCCCACCGTGTCGTGTGCAGCTAAGTTCTGAACCTGCCTTCGCAGGGTGGGTCCCGCCTCGCCAGCTCCGCCTTGGCTCAGGCCTATCGCGTCACTGTCGTAAGTCTGAGACCCATAAAGTGTGTGTTGGCTCAGAACCGGATTGCGGCAGCACGCACACAGCAGGGTCAATATTTTTATACCACAGAATGAACTGCTTGAGTAGACAAAACTGATAACTCTAATCAACGACCCGTAAATGTAATTCCCGCAGCTGTTTGCTCTCCACAACTGAAGGTGCATCGGCCATCACATCCCGCGCGGTCTGGTTTTTGGGGAAGGCGATCACCTCCCGGATGTTCGGTTCAACTGCTAAAACCATACACAGCCGGTCTATCCCTGGTGCTATGCCGCCATGTGGTGGAGTCCCATATTCAAATGCTTCCAGCATGTGTCCGAAACGTTCGGTGGCCACGTCAGGATCCAGTCCGATCAGCTTGAAGACTTTCTCCTGCAGCTCCCGGTTGTGAATCCTGATCGAACCTCCGCCGACTTCGTAATCATTGACCACCATATCATATTGCTGGCCACGAGCTTTCTCCGGCTCACTGTCCAATAAGGGCACATCTTCTGGTACCGGGGAGGTAAAGAGGTGATGGCTGGGATCCCAGCGTTCTTCATCTTCATTCCAGACCACAAAAGGAAAATCTACGATCCAGCAGAACGCTAACACATTCGGGTCTCTCAAATCAAGGCGATCTGCTAACATCACTCGCAATCGTCCCAAGGATTCGTAGACCACTTCCGCTCGATCAGCCACAAAGAGCAGCAGATCTCCGGGTTTTGCATCAAAGCGGGTCAGAATGGTCTGCACATTATCTTCCGATAGAAACTTAGCGAAAGACGATCGCTGTTCTCCTTCTGATGTGATCGCCAGGTACGCCAAACCTCTAGCGCCAAACTGGCTTACATACTCGACCAACTCATTTATCTGCTTGCGGCTGTAATCTCCCAGACCGCTGGCATTCAAACCACGCACATGCCCTCCGCTCGCTACAGCATTTTCAAACACCTTAAAACCACTTTCGCTGGCAAGATCGGTGATATCTTGCAGTTCCATCCCAAAACGCATATCTGGATTGTCTTTACCAAAGCGCTGCATGGCTTCCTGGTAGGTCAAGCGCGGCCAAGGGCTGGCCAACAATTTTCTCTCCGGGACCACTTCAGCTACCAGTTTGGTGAACATATCCTCGGTCAATGCCATGATGTCTTCCCGATCAGCGAAGGACATCTCGAGATCGAGCTGGGTGAATTCCGGTTGGCGATCCCCACGTTGATCCTCATCACGGAAACAGCGTGCGATCTGAAAATAGCGCTCCAAGCCAGCAACCATCAGCAGCTGCTTCAGCTGTTGGGGAGATTGAGGTAAGGCATAGAATTCGCCTGGGTGCACCCTGGATGGTACCAGGTAATCGCGCGCCCCTTCTGGAGTCGTGTTAAACAATATTGGGGTTTCAATGTCCAAGAATCCTTGTTGGTCAAGATAATCCCGAATGAATTTAACTACCCGGTGTCGGATTACCAGATTCTGAGCCATACGCTCGTGACGTAAATCCAAATAGCGATAACGCAGCCTGGTCTGCTCATCCACCTCTTCTTCTTTGTTGATCGGAAATGGTGGTGTTTTCGCCGGGTTGAGCACCTTGAGTTCACGTACTTCGACTTCAATCTCCCCAGTGGGCAGATTGGGATTTTCCATGCCAGCAGGACGCTTACGCACTACCCCCTGTACCTGGATCACCCACTCAATACGTAACGGAACTGCTTCCTGATGGACTTGCGGAGAATTATCCGGATTAAAGACTACCTGAACGATCCCAGAACGATCACGCAGATCGATGAAAGTCACTCCCCCGTGATCTCTGCGTCGGTTTACCCAACCAGCCAGGGTAAGCGATTGGTTTTCATCCGACAATCTTAATTCTCCACAATTGTGGGTTTTTTGCATCTTTCTCCTCCAGATATACTGATTTCCTGCATTGGGTATGCGTACATACCCAAAATAAAACGCCCTCCGCAATTAATGCGTCGGGCGGAATGTTAACGACGCAGTAAATCTAATCCACAGATAGCGCGTTATCCCCGACCCAACGAATATCGGTATTATCGGGATTCAAATTACTAGGGAAAGCGTTGATTATGAGTGTCATTGATTTCTCATTTACTCATTAATACGTCGCATTATAGCATGAGAGCGAAAATGCGGGGAAGATTTGCACGCTTGACTGTCCCTAACGTTCTATTCTATAGGATTGTGTATCAGTTGTTATTAGTTAAAAACTTCCTGACCGAGGTGTTTACTCTTCTCCTTCGGCTGGTTTTTCCCCTTCCCGCTGAACATAACTGAGGTGAAATTCGCTTGGTCGTTCATCGAGTTCAAATCCCGAAAGAACGAATAACACATTCGTGATGCTTTTCCCTGGATTGCGCCACCGGTGGCGTAATTTTGAGGCGAACAGCAGACTATCCCCTGGATTCAAAGAAAACCGCTGCTCCTCTACCTCGTATTCAAGTTGCCCATTAAGACAAATCACAAACTCCTGTCCTGAATGGACCAAACCATGCGGACCGCTTGTTGCCCCACCCTCCAGCGTTAGCATAAAAGGCTCCACTCTGCCGATGAAAGATTCGCCTCCCAATCCCTCCCACAATCCGCGCTGGAATTCAACACGGGAACGTCCATCTGCTTTTCGAAATACAACTGCCTGCCGTGGAGGTTCAGTGCGGAAGAAAGCTGTGATTGGAACTTCCAGCGCTTCTGACAATTTGTAAAGTGTGCTTACTGAAGGAGAAGTCCGCCCCCTCTCGATCATGCTTAATGCATTGGTTGACAATCCACTTAACCGGGCCAGTGAGCGCATGGATAGACCT
>DAOVCZ010000150.1 GCA_030669775.1 Chloroflexota bacterium
AAGGGAGCTGGAGGAGAGAGAACTTCGCTGGTATAACATTAACCAAGAGTGTTCAAGAATTCCTTCCGTGGTTGATTTTATTGTTGGTTGTATTGGCAGGACCGATCATTCTGGCAGTGGTGGTCATTCGTAATAAACCAGAGAGGTCAGATTTATGAGCGATATTGATCAAACTCGTCTGCATGCTACCGTATATGGACGAGTACAGGGAGTGGGTTTTCGCGCCTTTGTGGTTGAGACTGGGGTCACATTAGGTGCCAAGGGTTGGGCACGAAACAAGTGGGATGGCAGTGTGGAAGTCGTTGCTGAGAGCGACCGGCAAACTCTGGAAAGATTTCTTGCTGCCCTGCACCGTGGACCGCGTATGGCAAAAGTAAGTCGGGTTAATGTGGAATGGCAGCCCGCACGCGGTGAATTCAACGCATTCTATGTGAGATCAACGATTTGATGATTCGATCCTCAACCGAATCCGAGCCCACGTTGTTTGAGAGAGACAAATTTTCCACTGCCGATCACCAAATGGTCAAGAACGTCAATGTCAAGTAATTTTCCTGCCTCAACAATGGCTCGTGTAACGGCAATATCATCAGGGCTGGGTGTAGGATCCCCGCTGGGATGGTTGTGGGCGACGATGATCGAAGCTGCATTACGCCGTACGGCGCTCTTAAATAATTCCCCAACTCTAACTTGCGAAGAGTTTAACGAACCTCTATAAACAGTTTCCATGGCCAGGAAATGATTGCGTGTGTCCAGGAGTAGCACCCACAACTCCTCTTGATCCAGGGCGCTCATTTCATAGAGGATTAATTGGGCTGCTTCTTCAGGGCTTTGTATGCTGCCTTGTTCAATTGCTTCCTGCTTCATGCGGTACCCTAACTCCAGGGCAGCTTTGATCTGAGCTGCTTTGGCGGTACCCACCCCATGTTGGGCACAAACTTCATCAAAAGCTGCCCGGTGCAATCCCTGCACGCCATCAAATGTATTCAGCATGCGCTGTGCAACCTGGACGGCGTTCTCACCTTTTACACCTACCCTGAGTAAGATTGCGAGCAGTTCAGCATTGGAGAGTGATTTGGGTCCTAAACGTGCCAGCCGTTCACGAGGTCTCTCAGATTCAGCAAAATCTGTTATCCGATAGTGGGTATTTTCCTCTTTCATGGTCTTTCTCTTTCCTTAATAGAATAGCAATCCCTCTATTAAAGAATATACATCAAGAGAAAACGTAATGCAAGCGCGCTTCCATGCTATAATTTTTTGCAATAAGTGCCCCATGAATTTCGATCCTGCAGCATTAGGCAATTTCTTCCTGATATTATCCGCTTGGGCGGGGGCGTTTATTGTTGCCTTGTGGCTGAGTTTGGTCTTTTGGACTTATCGGGATATCAAAGCCAGGGCGCGCGATCCTCTCTCGCGCATTCTCGCGGTTCTGGTTGTAGCCGTCCTCTTCTTACCCGGAATCTTGATTTACCTGATTCTACGACCGGCATACACACTTGAGGCAGAATATCAACAAACTCTGGAAGAAGAAGCGCTGCTGCAAGCCATTGAAGAAAGTCCCCTGTGCCCAGGCTGTGGGCGAAGGATAAAAGATAACTGGTCAGTTTGCCCAAACTGCCATACCAAACTTCGCAAGAATTGCCATCATTGTGGAAAGTTGATGGAACTGCCCTGGAATATATGCCCCTATTGTGGGACTCCCGCGCCAGGCATGCGTCGTGAACACCTGACACTGGATGAAGCATTGCGACCACTGACTGGGGATGGCGAAGAGGAGGAAATCCACCTTACTGAAACATTTGAAGAGCAGGAAATTTTCCCGGAACCTGAAGGTGAGCCAGAGCAATTTGAAGAAATTGCCAATAGTGAGGAACCCGAGAATTAATAAAAGCGGCTCAATAAATTTTGAGCCGCAAATATTTGGGGGCGATTACCGTCAGGAAAGCTATCCAGCAGATTTCACATTTAGAGCATCCCAGCCTGGGTAATGGGCTGTCGCACCCAATTCACCCTCAATGCGCAGCAATTGGTTGTATTTTGCCACCCGATCTGATCGAGCAGGTGCACCAGTCTTGATCTGACCCATGTTGAGCGCCACTGCCAGATCTGCGATGGTCGTATCCTCTGTTTCGCCAGAGCGATGGGAGGTCACCGCCCGCCATCCAGTACGCTGGCAAAGTTCGACTGCTTCAATCGTCTCTGTCAGGGTGCCGATCTGGTTGAGCTTGACTAGGAGAGCATTGGCTGCCTGTTCTTCGATCGCACGGTGGACTCGTTCAGGATTTGTGACCAGAAGATCATCACCAACGATCTGAATGCGGTCGCCCAACTCAGCAGTCATTAATTTCCAGCCTTCCCAATCATCCTGGGCTAGTCCATCCTCGATCGAAACGATCGGGTATTGGTCAACCCATGATTTCCAAAAGGCGACCATTTCTTCACTATTCAGTTTTTTACCTTCTCTCCGCAAATTATATAGACCTGATTCAATTTCATAGAATTCCGATGCCGCCGGATCAAGGGCGATAGCAACCTGTTCGCCAGCTTTGTAGCCTGCTTTTTCGATCGCCTCTAGGATTATTTCAACCGCCTCGGCATTGGTTCTAAGGGCTGGGGCATAGCCGCCTTCATCACCTACCAGCGTTGTGTACCCATGCTCTTTGAGAACTTGTTTGAGCTTTTGGTAAATTTCAGAGCCCCAACGCAGTGCTTCCGAAAAAGACTCTGCCCCTAATGGCATGACCATAAACTCCTGGGCATCGGTCGATTGCCATCCAGTATGGGCACCACCATTGAGGATGTTCAACATTGGTACAGGTAGGATATGGGCGTAAACGCCACCGATGTAGCGATATAAAGGCAATCCTAAAGAATTTGCAGCTGCTTTTGCTACTGCCAAACTGGTTCCAAGGATTGCGTTTGCCCCCAGCTTGGATTTATTCGCTGTGCCGTCAAGCTCAAGCATCTGCATGTCGATCTGTTTCTGTTTTGTAGCCTCCATGCCTGTTAACAGTTCGGCGATGGGACCGTTGGCATTTTCTACTGCTTTCAAGACCCCTTTACCACCAAAGCGGTTCTGATCCTGATCGCGTAATTCCAGGGCTTCGTGTACCCCGGTCGAGGCGCCGGAGGGAACTGCCGCTCGACCCATGCTGCCATCTTGGAGAATTACATCTACTTCGACCGTCGGGTTGCCCCGTGAATCAAGAATCTCACGCGCGGTCAGTCCTTCAATAATTGGTTTCATGTTTCACCTCATCAAATTTGTTGTTCCTGCATCAACCATTGGATGCAAGAATTTATGGTTAACTTACTTTCACCATGCGCGTTAAACCCAGACGTGGCATTGTCGCGATTTTGGTTTCAGGGTGAATTAACTGTGCTTGTCTCCACCTCGATCGGTTGCGACACACCGGCCTGCTCCCGGGCAGCTTCCAGAAAAGCCATGAAGAGAGGGTGAGGTCGGTTGGGACGGGAAAGGAATTCTGGGTGGAATTGCGTGCCAAGCATGAATGGATGGTCGGCGAGTTCAGCGATTTCGATCAATCTCCCGTCAGGTGAAATACCGGAGAAACGCATGCCAGCAGATTGTAAGAGTTCACGATAAGCATTATTAAACTCAAAGCGGTGGCGATGACGTTCCTCGATCTCTTGCACTTGATAAGCGCGTTTGGCGATTGTGCGTGGCTGCAGAACGCAGGGGTATAATCCCAGGCGCATTGTGCCGCCCATATCAGCGATATCGCGTTGATCTGGCATCAGGTCGATGACAGGGTGGGGTGTCCCCCGGTCAAATTCTGTCGAATTGGCTTCTTCATCGCCTAATACATGACGGGTTAGTTCGACAACCATCAGCTGCATCCCTAGACACAATCCAAGGTATGGTATTTTATTTTCACGGGCGTATCGGGCAGCTTGAATTTTCCCTTCGATGCCACGTTCTCCAAATCCGCCGGGAACAATAATGCCATCGGCCGCGCTGATAACATCCCAGCCGCGCCCTTTCTCCAGCTCTGCTGAATGCACCCAATCGATGATCACTTCAATACCCAAAGAGAGAGCTGAATGCAGAAGGGCTTCTCGGATGCTCATATAAGCATCCTGCAATTCGATATATTTTCCAACCAGGGCTACCCGCACAGTGGGTTTATTGCGTCGGACTTCCCGCACCAGACGTTCCCAATCCGTCCAATCCGGTTGACTGCGAGCGGTCAATCCCAAACGCTCCAGTAAATATTCTCCAACCCCAGCCTTGTCTAGCAGCAGTGGTACCTCGTACAGGATTGGAGTCGTGATCATCGGAACGACAGCGCTCAGTTCAACATCGCAGAAAAGGGCGATCTTTTCGCGCAGGCTGTCGTCAACGGGGTGATCAGAACGGGCAATGATCATATCTGGAGAGATGCCTATTGAGCGTAATTCACGTACTGAGTGCTGGGTTGGCTTGGTTTTGAGTTCGTTCGTCGCACCGATATGGGGCAGCCATGTGACGTGTATGTAAATACTGTTTTGGCGCCCGACATCAGTCCGCATCTGGCGTAAGGCTTCCAGGAAAGGCAACGACTCGATGTCGCCGACGGTGCCGCCAATTTCAACCAGCACAATCTCTGCATCGGTTGTCTTTGAAACTAGGCTGATACGTCTTTTAATCTCATTGGTGATGTGAGGAATAACCTGAATGGTTCCGCCGAGGTAATCGCCACGACGTTCCTTGGCGATCACTTCTGCATAAACCTGTCCAGTTGTGACGTTGCAAACCCGGTTTAGGCTTATGTCGATGAAACGTTCGTAGTGACCAAGATCCAGGTCGGTTTCTGCGCCATCTGCCAGCACATACACTTCACCGTGCTGGTAGGGACTCATCGTTCCCGGGTCAACGTTGATATAAGGATCCAATTTCTGTACCGATACGGAAAAACCGCGCTCCTTGAGAAGGCGACCGATCGCCGCCGCGGTGACTCCTTTGCCCACAGAACTCACTACACCACCAGTAAGAAAAACATATTTTGTCGTCATCCCGTCTCCACATCTACCTGAAATGCGTCACAGTACCTATCCCCGCATACCGGCAAAAAAAGAAGTGGGGAGGACCGTCGATTGACGACCTCCCCACTTGAAATCAAGGTGTTGAATTTTACTTTTAAATCCACTTGCGCAAGTATACCTTTGTGCTAATTCTGGGCTGAGTTTACCATAATTGGGTGGCAATTGCAAAAGCAGGCTTCCATATCTTGACGTATTGATACAATACACATTATACTCACTCAACTCGGGGTGTAGCGCAGATGGCAGCGCGCCGCGTTTGGGACGCGGAGGTCAGCGGTTCAAGTCCGCTCACCCCGACTTATGGAGTTAG
>DAOVCZ010000274.1 GCA_030669775.1 Chloroflexota bacterium
GTGACGAATTTTATCTTTCGCCAGGGGTACTTGTCTGCGGGAGTGGAAGGTGATATCTTCGACAGTTGGGGGAGGTGAAACCAAGGGGGGACCAGGCTGCCAATCGTCTCCCATATCTTCAGCAGTGTAGACTGCTATCACTCCAGGTCGGTTTCTCGCTTGCGAGACATCGATCCCCTTCAGGTAAGCGTGAGCGTAATCACTGCGTAAAAATGCGGCATGAAGCATGCCTGGTATATTTACATCGTCAACAAACAATGCCTGCCCAGTTAACAAACGGGGGTCTTCGGTTCTTTTTATTCTTTCACCAATATATTTTTTCATCTGATTCAATCCCTGTTTAACACGAGCTGGTTGGAGATTTGGTTCAAGTGCTCATTTTCTGAGCAGCTAACTTCACGGAGTCGACTATATGTTGGTAACCGGTGCAGCGGCAGAGGTTGCCAGAGATTGCCTCGCGGATCTCTTGCTCATCCGGATCGGGGTTATTCTCCAAGAAAGGCACCAGTGTCATCAGTATGCCAGGTGTGCAGAAACCGCACTGCGTACCATGCGCCTCCCAGAAAGCTTTTTGGATCACATGCAGGTTATCGGGACTGCCAAGGCCCTCCACTGTTTGGATGTGGTGCCCATTGGCCTGGACAGCAAACATCAAGCATGAGCGGACGGGATGACTATCAAACAGGACTGTACAGGCGCCACAGACACCGTGCTCACAGCTGACGTGGGTCCCAGTCAAACCGAGGTCATGGCGTAAAAAATCGCTCAGCAGTATGCGAGGCTCAATGGAACGTTGGTACTCTGTGTCATTGACGGTAATCGAAAGTTGATAAAGATCACTCATAATCATCTCCTGGATGAGATATCAGACAGATCTATGGTAACAACCTGGGATATATCTCAACCGATTTATAATTTCGCCCGCTCGAAGGCGAGTTCAAGAGCCTGGCGGGTCAATACTTTAACAAGATGCCGGCGGTATGCCGCGCTGGCGTGAATATCGCTGCTGGGATCAATATCCTCAGCTGCAGCGGTCTCAGCTGCAGCACGCATCAATTCAGGCGTTGGAACCTGACCCTTAAGGATCTCGGCCGCGTGATGAGCTGTGACAGGTCCATCGCCAACGCTGAGGAATACGATACGGGTATCCTGACAGCGTTCTTGATCATCCAAAGATATCACTGCTGCGACGCCAACCAAGGCAAAATCATGAGGGCGGCGGGCAACTTCCATTAAAGCCCAGCCTGTGCGCGGAGGCATGGCAGGAAAAGTGACTTCCACCAGCAATTCCTCCGGCTCGAGAAGGGTGGTGAATATACCTAAGAAGAACTCAGATGCAGATGCCTCACGTTCCCCAGATTGGCTGCGCAGGCGGAAGCGGCCATCCAGAGCCACGCTAACTGCCACCAGCTCAGCGGATGGATCCGCATGGGCAATGCTGCCGCCGAATGTGCCCCGGCTGCGAATCTGGGATGTGGCGATCTTGGGCATCGCTTCGAAAATCAAGGGGGCTCTTTCTGCGATCAGTGGGTCATGTTCCACTTGATGGTGACGGGTCATCGCTCCCAAACGTACTCCTCCACCTTTATCAGGCTGGATGTAGGAGAGCTCGGAGATATTGTTCAAATCGACGAGAATCGCCGGTTGCGCCAGACGAAAGTTCATTATCGGTATCAGGCTTTGACCGCCAGCAAGGGGTTTGGCATCGTAGCCATGCTCAGCCAGGAGGGATAAGGCTTCATCGACCGTGGTGGGATTATAGTATTCGAATGGTGGTGGTTTCATAGAAATTTCTACCTCAATTTAATAATTATATCTGTGTTCACTGCGGATATTGCGCTCACAATACCGAGGTTTTGCTGGTCAAATTCTTTTCTTCTGTAATACGTCTGACAAATTCATTCAAAGTGGTTGGGGGACGTCCTAAAAGCCAGCTCAAGGCATGCGGATTTCCTAAGAAATCAAAGCGGTGATAATAAGTAAACATACTGGCGAGGGTCTCGATCTGGTAATCTCCCAGCCCCGCTTCTTTCGCCTGGGTTCGCCAGGTTTCGAGAGGCACAGTGGTGGCTTGAACTGGTCGTCCCAGCTCCTGGCTCAGGATGGCAGCCACTTCCATTTGGGACATTCCTTCTATGCTGACCAGTTGGTAGGTCGCATATTGGTGGCCAGGTTTGGTGAGCCCGATGGCCGCGGCCTGAGCTACATCCATCAAATCAACCAGGCTCAAACGGGTCTCAGCCGGGTACGGCATTGGATAGATACCTTCACTTTGGATTTGCTCCCAATGGGCTATGATGTTCTGCATATAAGCGGCAGGCTGCAGGATTGTGTAGGGCAACCTGGATTCGACCAGCAGCTCTTCAACCCGCAATTTTTTCCAGTGATGGGGCATTGCTTCTGTTTGGGGATTGAGCACGGAGTGGAAAACGAAATGCTCAACACCAGCATACTGGGCAGCTGCGATCACAGTCTGGCCAATTGAGACCTCGTCCGGGCTGACATTGGGGCAAATGTGGTAAACCGCGCGAACGTCTTGAACCGCTCGCTCCATCGTCGCCCGGGATTTCATATCGCCAACAAGGACATCCCGCGCGCCGCTGGATTCGACAGCCTGGATCTGGTCAGGTCGATGGACGAGGGCGCGCACTGGCGCGCCTCTTTCGACGAGCGCTTGAATGACACTCCGACCTGTTTTACCTGCTGAACCGGTGATGAGGATCATATTATTCTTTGGAGTTATCCAATAAGCCAGTTATTGTCATCCTGAACCCTCTATTATCCAGGGTAAACAGCGTGTAGCATCTCCAGTGTAATTTCTTGAAACCCTTCCTTTCACCCATAGTGACAGCCCCTTTATTAGCTTCCTTCCTTGAAG
>DAOVCZ010000078.1 GCA_030669775.1 Chloroflexota bacterium
ACAGGGGCAACAACAATTCCCCAATAAACGCAAACGGAATTGTCGCATCGAAATTGGGAAAAAGAAAGGATGTAACAACATCTATCAGATAGCCAAAACATCCATATATCAACAAGACGCCCAGAATTCTGGGAATGTAGCCCGACTTGAAAACTAAATAACCCATGGGAAATAGCCAAAGACCCCAAAATATACCGGCGATAGTGATTCCATATTCGTGCAAATCAAGAAATAACATCACCAGAGCTTGCAGCTGATCTGCTGTGAATACTGTCAAGTAGTCAGCACCATTCAATAGCAGCAGGGCAGCAAATTGGTTAAGCATATTGAGCATCGCGATAGGGACACCGACCAGAACGAATACAACCATAAGCAAAGCATGGTTTTTATTAACTGGTTTGAGCAACTTGTATAAAACCAGAACCAACAATATATGGATCGTCTGGGTGAGTAAACCGCTCACAAAGCCAAAACGGAATAACGATTCAGAAGCCATGATATTATTGGCTGTTGTTGCGACATCTCCGGACACAATAAGAATAGAGGGAACATACAACATACTGAAGGGTCCGAATACTGCTTCAAGCAGATACAGAAACCCTGCAATTCTTGCGGTCTTTTTAATTGAATTTATCGTTTTCTCTCCTTTTTGGTTTTAGAAACCCGGTCGTTAGCCGGACCAAGAATAGTGAGCCTCGCAGGTGCTGCCAGTCCTTCGATGACTGGCAGCTCAGATATAGACTGTTTATAGAACTCTCGACGCGAAGGGTATTTTACGGACAAAGTAGGCAATAACAAAGCAGGTTGGAACTACGATTACCGCTGCCAGCCCGAATTTGAGCAAGCTTCCAAGATCGATTCCTTTCAGCGCATATGCAAGAAGAACTATGATTGGAATATGCAGCAGGTAGACAGCATAACCTTGCTGGGACAGGAACCGGCCAAATCTTCCCTGCCCGTTGAAAAAATGGCGGAAGAGGATGATTAGACCCAGGCAGATTCCGACTGCAAAGATGGAGTCCCAGAGGGCATATACAGCCGACTGCCAATGACCGTTACCCATGGCGTTGCCCAATACCTCGGAAAGTTCCAGCGAAAACAGGTTGCCGCTAAACCCAAGTGGGAACAAAAAGACTCCCGCTACAACCGCTGATACGAAACCTACCCCACCCATAGAGCTGGGCAGATTACGGAACCAGTTGTTGCGGAATGCAACTATTCCTACCAGGAAGAAACTGAGGTACTGTGGGAGATAGGCCAGAGTTGGAAATTCGAACACTGATTTGCCCAAGGGGATAATTATTCGAACGAGGTAACTTGCTGCTGCCAATGCCAGGATAAAAATACCGATACCCAGATAGCTGAGAACTGAAGATTCAGTCATTGATGAGGGTGTCCTCTTCCTTGTCAGTATACGCCAGACAACATAAACGATGCTGAAGATCAGCAGCATCGCAACGAACCACAGAGGTCCAAGACCTATGAGCGAGGGATAAATATGCTGGAAAATTTTCCAAGTTAGCGGTTCCGTAATCCCGGTCAGGCTAGCTGGCATAAGGTACGTACCGAGTTCTGAGATCGGGTTAAGTATGAATGTGTATATGATGAGAGGAACACCGAAACGAAGCAGCCGGCCCTTGAGAAAGGAGCCTGGTCCCTTCCGATCAAACGACCCTGGAGTAAAATAGCCTGCTAACAAGAAAAAAGCTCCCATGAACCAGGATTGGTTTACCAGCGCAAACACCAATAACACCAGGAATGCCAGGGGGTTGGTAAAGGGAGGTTCTACGTAATAGAAAGGTGAGCTCGCCCCATAGACCATCGCCACGTGGTGCAGTACTACCAGGATAATCAAAAAAACACGCAAGTGATCGATAAAGAACAGGCGGGGAATTTTTCTGGTTGATGCCTGCATCGGGGATTCCCCTGGTGGTTTCAAGTTATTTGGATCCATTTCATTCACCTTTATTTATGAGAGTTTCAGGTTGCTTAGAAGGATAAGAGGGGCAAGCATCAATGCTAATGCTTGCCCCTTTGTGATGATGCTTTAGCGGAATTCGGTCCTCTTGAAGAGCTGAATTCCAGCAACTACAATTACCAGACTGATGATGGAAAGAATCAGCAGATTTTTCCAGATCACCGGCTCGGACAAGCTAGCGCCATTAAAAATCCTTGACAGGGTATCTGTTGCGTAAAAGTTGGGTGTATAGCGGGCAATGTTGTAGGTCATCTCATCATATACAGCCAGGAAAGTACCAAATATCATCATGGGCACAATAAAGATCATTGATAACCCGCTGGCAGCGCCGGCGTTTTTCGCAATAGTTGCAGTGATCAACCCCAAGCCAACAGCTGTAACGGCTAGAAGCCCAAGGAAGATACATACCAGGGCCAATCCCGGCAGACCACCCATCGCTTCATATCCCAGGATTACGGACAGCAGCAGAACAATTAATGCCTGGAAAACGCCAATAAACATATTGGCAATGATCAGGCTTCCCAGATATTGATACGGAGAGGTAGGTGTTGACGCGAGCCTCTTCAGCAATCCTGCCTCCCGATACTCACAAAGCGCCAATGCCACCATCATGCCCATATAAATAACCGCATATCCCATGGTACCCGGCACCAGGTATTCAAAATGGCTCATTCCGGGGCGGGTGGGATCCTGGTACAGGTTTCCCAAAGCAAAATAAAATACAAGCGTCAGTCCTACAGGCATGAGCAGCAAGACCGCCAGGATCATTGGATCCCGGTACAGTTTTTTCAATTCAACTTGAATTAAGGCGTAAATCTTATTTGTTTTCATGTTAACTTCCCTCCGCAATTCTTCGACCAGTAATTTTCAAAAAAACTTCTTCCAGGTCTCTTGATTGGTGTTTTTCCATCAATTCTCCTGGTGATCCAAGGGCAATTAACTCCCCATAATCGATAATCCCCACCCGATCACTTAGTGACTGTGCTTCTTCAATATAGTGGGTGGTCAGGATGATGGTTTTATCCTGATCTTTCAGTGATTTAATATATTCCCAGGTTCTCCTGCGGACGCGGGCATCCATGCCCACAGTCGGCTCATCCAGAAAGACAATTTCCGGATCGCTGATTAAGGCCATCAGCAAATTCAGCTGGCGTACCATTCCCCCGCTGTAGCCTTTAGCCCTGCGGCGGGCTTTATCAGCAAAATCACTTTGACTAAGGAGTTCAGCGGAGTGATTTTTCAGGGTAGCTTTGTCCAGACCGTGTAGTATTCCCATCAATTCAATATTTTCTTTCCCGGAGAGAAACTTATAGTAGGCAGCTTCCTGGGGGCAGAGTCCGATGCGTTCCTTTATTTTTGACAGGTCTTCCTTGACATCAAATCCAGCAATCTGGACAGATCCTGCTGAAGGCGCTAACAGGCCGCAAAGAATACTGATAGTGGTCGTTTTCCCGGCGCCGTTGGGACCTAATAATCCAAACAGCTCTCCTTTTTTGACGGTAAGGTTTAAGCCGTTTACCGCCTTGATACCACCATAATTCTTCTCCAGATCTTCGATGACAATCTCATTACGAATTTCGGTTTTTCTTGCGTTTTCCATATTCTTCTCCATTCATGATTTGATTAATTACAATTGCTTGATCTTGTGTTTGCATATGAAAGTTCTCCTTTCTAAAATCTGGTAAAGCGGACACATATTATTTTTAGTAACCCAGTTTTTGTGAATTTATCCTTGGGAGCTCCCATCAATTATTACACCATCAGCATACCCGCAAGGCGGTATTAGTGTCATACCCCGAAAGGGTTATTCAGGGGGTTAATTATGGGTTTAGGAGGGGGAGTTAAACGCCAGTGCCCCTGCACCCCCGCCGGGTCGCAGAGCGCAACCGTGGTGAGAGAATAAAAGGATTTCATTCTCTCGTTCAAATTACGGGTCAGTAGATACTGGAGTGCAGCCTGTATTATTTGATAGGCGAGATCATGCTATAACCTAAGTCTAGTTGCGGCGGAGGGTCTTCTAAAAGGGTTCCGACCAACCAAAATCCGTCACAACCCAGAAACATGAATAAAAAAAATCAGCTCTCCTCTGTCAACTGCAGCGCTTTGTCAGGTTTTGTTATTATGCTTCACTGTTATGACTACATTTCCCTTTTTGCATAACCATCATATCTTTGCTCACGCTGTTCGCATCTGTGTGCGTTGGAAGATCCACACGCCCACACCAAAATACAGTCCGGATAGCAATATCAACATGGCTAGTTCGAAGAGGACATCTTCCAATCCGACCCCTAAGGTAAAGATTTTGTTCAACGCAATCACGGCGTGGGTGGGTGGCAGAAAATCAAACAGGGAGATACCATGGCCAAACAAGTCAAATAGTGCCCGGCGCGGCAAGGGGAAGATTGAACCGGTCAGGAACACCAATAAGCCAAAGGGGAAATTTGCTACTACAAAAGCCTTTGAGACGGTTTTCGAGAAGCAGGCTACGATCAATCCCGCCCCGATTGCCGAGAAGGCAGTAATAACAGCAACCAGAATGGCCAACCAAAGCGGACCCTGGCTGCGGAAGCCGAAGGCCAAGGCAGTAGCAAAAGTGAGCAACACTTCCAAAAACGCTACCACTATCAACCACAATGACGTACCGCCCAGGTATTCCACTGTTCTCAGGCGAGTCAGGCGCAGGCGGCGCATCACTCCTACCTCAATGTCGCCCGCCGGGGTCATAGCCGCCTGGAAGATGATCATAACGATTGAAAACACCAACAATCCTGGGACATAGAGTTCAAACTCGGTGCGGGCAGCCGAAGCGCCCAATGGGATTTCGACAATTTCCACAGGGCGAGGGGCTTCGGTAAAGCCCTGTGTGTATTGATCGGTTACGGTCATCGCCATTACCGCCGCGAGCATGTACGTTGGGTTACTCAAGTCACCAAGGAGTGTGAGTTGTGTGCTGGCCCCAAAATCTCCGTTTCGGAAGGCGGCCAGTTGTGTCGAAAAGTCTTCAGGAACGATTACCAGCGCCGAAGCATCACGGTCGCGCAGTTTAGCTTCTGCTTCCGTACGGTCTTCGATTAACTCGATGTGCAGCAATGGGTTGCCGTCCTCGTAAGTCAGCTCACGCAAACCATTCACAATTTCCATCCCAGCCGAGAGCGTTGAGTTGTCTGCAAGGATCACTGAAACATCCTGATTGATAACCAACACCTGGTAGGAGGTTGATCCGGTTCCACTTGTAATCAACCAGTACAAGAAGACAAATAGTGGAGCGAAGGCCATGCTGAGCAGCACGACCCACAAGTCGCGTTTCGATTCACGCACACTTTTGCGAAAAACAGACCAGATTCTCATTTGCGCAGCCTCCTTCCCGTCAGGGCGATGAACACATCTTCGAGTGTGTTGGCGCGCAGTCGCACTTCGCCAATCTGAATTCCAGCGTCGCGCAGCGCTTCCACCAAGTCGGGTAGATGCTCAACCACACCCCTGCTCCGCACTATTAGCGCGTCGTTGATTGTAGAGATTTCCAATTTGAATCTGCGCAGGGCAGCGGCAGCAACATCGGGGGCCGACCCAGGAGAGAGCCTGATCTCCAACACATCTCCTTCTCCCACTGTGCGTTTGAGCGCATCTGGTGTGTCCAATGCCACCAGCCGTCCGTGGTCAATGATCGCCACGCGATCAGCCATGCGCTCCGCCTCGTCGATGTTGTGCGTGGTAAGAATGATGGTTTTGCGGCGCGCCAGCGAACGTATATATTCACGAACCAGCACGCGGCTCTGCGGGTCAAGACCGGCTTCGGGTTCGTCGAGCACCAAGATTTCTGGATCGTTGATCAGCGCCAAAGCCAGGTTCAGCCGCCGCTTCATGCCGCCCGAAAGCTTGCTGCCGAGTTCCTTGGCTTTTGGTGCCAACCCAAGCGTTTCCAACAATTCGGCTCCGCGCCGATGGGATTCCCGGCGTGCGAGACCATACATCTCGCCAAGGTGCTCAAGTTGCTCCAAGCAGGTCAACTTCTCCCAGAGGATGGTCTCCTGCGGAGCAACGCCCACGCGGGCGCGGATTTCAGGATCACCTCCTATGATAGGTTTGCCGTGGATGAACACCTGTCCGGCGTCCGGATTGAGCAGACCGCACATCATATTTATGGAAGTGGTCTTGCCTGCGCCATTTGGACCCAGAAAGCCGAATATCTCGCCTTTGTAGATCTCAAGGGAGAGATTATCTACGGCGGTCAGGTCCCCATAATGCTTGGTGAGATTGCGTGTTTCAAGTACGGTGTCTTTCATAATCAACCTTCCTCTGCTTCTATTCCAAATATTGGCTTAATATTCGGGCATATTCCTCAGGAAACAGAAATACCATATGATGGCCGCCTTCTTCTTCAAAGATATAACTTTTCGAATTTGGATACAGCTTCAATAATTGTTCAAAGTGTTTAAAAGCATCTTTATCACTACGAGTTCCTAACAAGATGGTTTCACCTGTCCATTCCCGCTTATCTACTGGAAAGTCCTTTGCTTCATCGGCAAAAATTAACATGTTTTCTATATAATCCAGGAAAAGGCGTTTATTCAGCTTTGAATTTATCTCCATAAAATATGCTTTATGGAACTCATTCCATTCTGAAGATGGAACATATTCAATACGACCCTTTAATCTCCATTTCAACAAAGAGATTGGTATTAATTTAACAACCTTTTTGAATTTTTCTAGTTGTTCACTTGAATCTTCCCTTCCAAGTAAACCCGTGTGTGATAGGACAAGTTTATCTAGCAAATCGGGGTGTTTTTCTGCAAAATATTGCGCGACTCCCCCCCCATAAGAATAGCCAATAAGAACGACTTTGGAGATATTCTCCTTCTTAAGAATAGCCCGGATAAAATCTACTGCTTCTTGCGCACCCAACAGTTGAGGTGGAAAAAGAGGGGCAATGATCCGATATTTATCCTCCAGCACGGTAATTGGGTAGAACCACATATCTGGTCTGACAAGGGCTCCATGTAAAAATACCAAGGTCTTTTTTCCCTCTCCAAAGGAGAGATACTTTAGTTCCCTGTTCTGGAAGGAAATAGTTGAATAGGGATGATTATTATGGAAATCCAGGAAAAGCTTTTGCTGTCTTTCTGGAACATCTTTGTAAAACGATCTGAAATTTTGACTAATCATATTTTTTCGCTTTTGGGTGGTGTCACTCATCAACTTCTCTAACATTTCGGCTAAATGCTCAAAGATCAAAAGAACGATCAGAACCACCACTGTTGCTATGCCTGATACAACATACAGCCCGCTGCCTATTCCTATCCTCAACGCCGCCGCGAGCCAAATAGTGGAGGCGGTTGTCAACCACACCACACGTCCCGAGTCCAGCAGTATGGCTCCAGCCCCAAGAAACCTGACTCCGCTAACGATATTCGCTGCTATCCGAACCGGGTCTCCTGTCCCGCCCAACTTGAGAGAGAAGATCGTAAACAGGGTGTCTCCACACAGATGATGATGATCGTGCGGAAGCAGGCCGCCCTATCGCTGTACTCTCGCTCTGCGCCGATAAGCCCACCGATCAGTATCTCGATACTTTCCACCGGAACCATCCCCGCGGCCACAGGTGGATCCTGAGGAACGTCTCCGTTGATAGCCGGCGTGGGCGTCGCCCGCACCGAGCTCGGTCCAACTGCTGCGACGAACGCCAGGGTCTGCACGCCGGCCTCGTCGTACACCTCTAGCCGATCGTCGTCCATCCAATAGCGGGCGGCAGTGTTGAGCGCGTCCAAGTACGCCTTTTCCTGCTCCAGGATGCCCTTGGGCTCCATGCAGCCCATCTCGGTCGCGTACACACCATTCAGGCGCAAGCTGTCCTCGGACGCTGTATAGCTCCCTCCGTACGTGTTGCATCCCGCGGACCCATCGAGAGACGCTTCTCTGAAGTTCAGCGTGATCT
>DAOVCZ010000198.1 GCA_030669775.1 Chloroflexota bacterium
GTGGCTGTGATGCCGTCGATATCCGGCATGTTGATATCCATCAGGATCACATCCGGTTGTAGTTCTTTTGCGAGTTCAATACCTTCCTGCCCATTGCGGGCTGCACCCACGACTTCGAAATCCGCCTCAAATTGAAGGAGCTTGCGGATATTCTCTCTTGTTTCAGCGATATCGTCTACAATCAATACCTTTATTAACTCATCATTGCTCATGGATCATCTCCAGATGTGTTTTTCCCACCGGTATTATTAATTCTTTGCTCATTAAGGTTCAGGAGTCGGTACGACATCGTTGGCCAATTGCGGCGGCAAGAGATCGTCAACTCGAGGTTCTATACCATAAGGAAGCTTTACTGGAACTGGGATGTTGTACTGCTTGAGCAAGAAATCCATCGTAGTCGCTTCAGTTTGCACCCGTGTATCATCACCTGAGGGTCGCAATGCCAGGGTGAGCTGCGAACCTGCATAGACCAGGTAATTCAGGGTAACCGCGTCCTGAGGATTCACAATCAGCGTGATCAAATCAGGTAGTTTGGGTTCAAGTTTTGCCAGTTCAGCTTCTGGATACTCACTTGTGTATTCTGTCGACTCTGTTTCGCCTTCAACAGGGGGTACTTCTGGTGTTGAAGCTGGCACTTCCTCGACTTGATCTGTCAACGGAAAATCGCCAACCCCTAGCACAATTGCATCTTGGAGGAGTGTCTGACTGACCAACCTCGGTCGTTGAGCTTCAGAAGGGACCACATACCATGTCTGTTCAAGGAGTGGATCGATCTCCGTCCTGCCGATGACGCTTGTCGGTCCTGCACCAACACTTTGCGCCGTGACTTTCGACATGTCAGTGTTGGCATCAACAGAAACTTCATCAGCCGTCTCCGCGCCGATCACAACACCCGGTCCAGCACCAAGAACCGCAGCATTCCTGTTAGGAGTCTCGGATTGATAATCAGTATCCAAATCCACCAGTAATAGTGTTGCGATCACATTCACATGGTCTCCAGGTTGAGGCGCATAGGAAACACTCGACAGCCTGTTAATGGGAATCGATATCGCCACCATGCCTCGGGGAATAGATAACGCGGCTAGTGACCCTGTCGTCGAAAGTTGATCCGGGCTATCCACAACCATGCTACTGGTAAGCAGCATATTTGCTTCCAGATCTACCCGGGCTTGACGTCCAACCACTTGGGTTAAATCCGTGAAATAACTTTCAATTAACATGTCTCTGGGGATCTCAATCACTCCTAAGACTGTCTCGTTGAGCAAATAACCCCGGGGAGTATGCTGGGTCACCACCACCACTTCGACCTTGTCCACAACTTGTGTGGTCACAGCCTCCGCTACTGGTTCACTGGAGGCTGGTTGCAGAAGTCGAAAATAAACGATCGCTACTGCGGCCAACCCCAGAATCAATATTAACGCTATGATGAAAAATATCCGGCCTTTACGCATGAATACCTCCAATACCTATACGGACATATGAATTCACTTTGGCGTTATGATAAATCTAATCAAGAGACTATGGGCTAACAAGCATGCAAACTTACAGAAACAGTAAGGGCCCTGAAATCAGGGCCCTACTGCAGCAACCATAAATCAAACTCCTATTGGACATCAAATACTATTCATAATTTCGCTGAAGACGTTGCCAATTGCAGGTCCGAGCAGGGCAAGAATTACAATTACAACGACAGCTACCAAAACGAGGATCAACGCATATTCGACTAAGCCCTGTCCTTTTTCTTTCGGTGCGAACAACATGGTTTTTTACCTCCTTCCTCTAAGATTTTTCCCTACGAAGTTATCAACATTATAGGGAAAGGAGATATTATTTTCCATATAGATGGCGTTAAATTATTCTTACTTCTATGCAAGATTTGAATCACTTGCCCCTAAGACTGAATCAGGTACTTTGAATGAAACTCTAGTCCCTTCTCCAACCTGGCTTTCTATATTGAATTCCCCGCTGGTCATTTCCACCCGTTCTTTGATCAGTTTCAAGCCCATCCCCTGTTCTTCATCCAGGTCTTGGATATCAAAACCGCTTCCATCATCTTCCACCACGACCATCATAAAAGAATCACCCACGTCGATCTGGACTTCAATCTGGTTCGCTTGGCTGTGATTTATCGCATTCCTTAATAATTCCTGAACAGCCCGGAATATCATCACCTCCAGGTAAGGTTCCATCCGCCGTTCTGGACCTGTGACTCCAAACCGGATCGAAATACCAGACAAATCCTGGATCGCCGTGGTGTATTTCTTAACGGTGGGAACCAAACCCAAGTCATCCAACATCATTGGCCTTAGTTCAAAGATAAAATCGCGTACCTGCTGAAATGTATTGGAAGCTGAATCGCGGAGTGAACCTAATTCCTGATATGCTTCTTCTTTATTGACATCAAAGAGCCGCATGGCGATCTCTGTTTCGAGGATCAGGTTTGATAGAGCTTGTGCTGGTCCATCGTGCATTTGACGCGACAATCTCAGACGTTCTGCCTCCTGAGCCTGAATTAACATTTCGAGCAGTTCAACCGTTGCTGAAGCACTCTGGGGATCCTTTATCGATACCGGTTCTTTCGAGAGTATCCCCTCAATCATCTCCAATAGTTCGATCTGTCGCTGCAGATGGTTCTTATCACTATGCAACTTCTCTACCTGCCCCCGGACGACGAACAAGCGTTGCTGAGCATCCAAGGTAGCATCATAAGCCGTGCGAATTTCCTCTCGAGGTATGCGCTCAAATTGAGATTGTACACGCTGCAGCGTTCCAGTAGCTGTCGCATTTCTTTGAGTGAGTTTATTAACTTCTAATTCGCTTTGTTCATGAAGCATCAGAATTTCTTGATACTTCTGACGAGCTTGGTCTAACTGTTCTTTAATTTGCTCTAGCAGTTTTTCCGATTCACTTTGCTGCGATTCTTCAACTTCTGGAAAATCAGTTTGATTCATTCCTGAATCTCCTTGTCATCATCTTGCAGACGAACCCAACCTCTTTTTAGAGCATACAGTGTCGCTTGTGTGCGGTCTTCTACACCTAATTTCCGTAAGATTGAGGTCACATGATTTTTAACTGTTTGATGGCTGATACCGAGCTCTGTAGCGATCTCTTTATTGCTCATTCCTTTGGTCAATTGTGCCAGCACTTCCATTTCCCGCTTGGATAAAGGCTCATACGGATCACCAAGCTCACTGTAAAAACTGTGCTCTGTCTCACTTTCTGGTTCCAGCCATTGCTCAAGTTCATCAGCGCTGAGCACTTCTTCGCCGATGACAAAATTCCCATTTACGACCTCACGAATGTTGTGCGCAAGCGTCTCAGGTTGGACATCTTTTACACAATAAGCAGCAGCCCCTACCTTCATTGCGTGCAATTTTTGTTCCGCATCATCATAAGCAGTCAACAAGACAATCCGGGTTGGCAATTTCTCTTTGACAACATGCTGAGTCACCTGCTGCCCATTGATACCAGGTAAATTGACATCCACGATTCCTACATCTGGACTCAAATTTCGAATGAGCTCAAGCGCTTCTTCCCCGCTTGCAGCTTCCCCAACTACAACGAAATCAGGTTCGATTGATATGGTATCCACAACCCCCTGCCTGAACAGCGGGTGATCATCAACAACAACTATGCGAATAGTCTCCATTTATCCCTCTCAGTGGGGTTAGCTGATCTCTCGAAAGTATAGCATAGGAGTAATTCAGCATCAACATCCTCTATTTGTGTGGTTATGGTGGCATCCAATCATAGACACCCATGTTCTCTCCACCCATCATCGGGCTGAATACTCCATTTGTCTGGTAAATTATTCCAGCACTTTGAACCAGATTTGGATACCATCCTGGAAAGGTCACCAGGTAGTTCGCCCCTTCCTTGTCTATATGATTCCTCAAAGCCGTTTCATCACGAATAAATGGTATCACTTCAGGAGAGACCAAACCAGCTAAATCGAGCAGGTTCCTGTCTGCGTAATAACCCAAAGCTCCGATATCATGCGCGGCTACCAAGGATTCCCCTTCAGTATTTTTCTCGACCCATTGAGCTATGTCTACCATCTCGCTCTCAATAACGGCAACATCCATGGCGTA